>JBDLRR010000051.1:0-3101 GCA_039799985.1 Pseudomonadota bacterium
TTATTACGGCTGGAAAAAGAGATTTGCAGGGACGACGTTGACCGAATCTCGCAGACTTAAAGAGCTGGAGAAAGAGAATGCCAGGCTCAAAAAGCTTGTGGCTGAACTGACCCTGATCGACACCGCAAAACCAGCCACTCGGCGGGACGATTTTTGCTATCTGTTTCTTCCTTTTTTGGCAATCGATTCAGCTGACTCCTTGAGCCTCCAACTCGGCCCTTCGAAGTCCAGCATTTTGCAACGGTGCATGAGGCGGTCGAGAATTGCGCTGGTAGCTGCAGCATCGCCGAGAAGTTTTGACCAGTCTTCAATCACACGGTTCGATGTAATGATTGTGCTTTTTTGTTTGCGGTAGCGAGCAAAGACAACCTCCTGCAATTCCTCGACGGAGTTCGGCGGAAGTTTGCGCAGGAACAGATCGTCGATTACGAAGAGATCGGTTTCAGAGAAAGTCTTGAGCATTTTCTTGCGTTTGATGCCTGTAAGCTCCCCTGTGCCAATCACAAGGTCTTGTGCATCGCTGTAAACAACACCATAGCCGGACTTGAGAGCGGCAAGAGCCAGTGCCTTTGCGATATGGCTTTTTCCAGTTCCGGCATTGCCGATGAGAAGCGCGTTTTCACCTTGGGCAAGGAATTTCAGTGTGAACAGTTCAAGAACAGCGTTCCGGGGAAGTTTTGGATTGAAGCCCCAATCAATCTCGCTGAGCAACCTGCGTTCATCAAGACCCGATTTTCTAAACCTTCCGTCGATGGCTTTTGTGTCACGCCGGTCGAGCTCATCTTGAAGCATGGTTGCAAAGGCTTCCATGAACGGAAGTCGGGCTTGATCTGCCTGCAGTGCGCGTGCTTCGAGTGTTTCGCTCATTCCGGAGAGTCTCAGACGGCGCAGACTTTGTTGAATCTCAGTAAAGTTCATCGTCATGTCGGGTTTCCTGTGCGGTGGTGAAGTTTTTGAAGAACTTTGCGTATTCGGATGCCGGCCTGATCAGCTTCGACTGCTGGACCAGCTCCGGAGATTTTCCGATCTGCTTCGAGAATTGCTCTCCGACGAGCAGATTATTGAGGCGCTTTTTGAGTTGCGAATAGGAGAACAACTCACGTTCAACGCAGAGTCGGGCGGCTTCTTCCACGACTGCGTGCCCGTGTTTGCTGCCCAGCCTTGCTATTGCAAAGATGCTCTTGTGTGCGACTCGGCCTTCTGAAGCAAAGATATATTCGCACACACGGAGTGTGTGCGGTCCTATCTCGGCTGCCAGCGTGAGACCGCATTTTGTATTACGGCTTGGATTGAAGATTCTATCTGCTTCTTCCATGACCAACGCACCCGGCCTTGATGAGCGTACGTGCCGGCGAAGCAGTTCATAGGTTGTTGCATCGCGAATCTCGATTTCGCCTTCATACAACCGAATGGCAACTTTTGTGAACGGCAGAGCTGGTCTTGCGCTGTAGCGGACTTTGTCGGCAACAACGGTTGCCGCATCGTCAACCGTACGCGTCTCTTCTTTGAAGAATCGAAAGGTCTGTGCCGGGAGTTGTTGCAGGAAAGGTTTCTCTTCTTCGAACATCGTAGACACTTGGCGTTTGGTCGTGCCATGGATTCGTGGGGCAGCCCAGCGCTCCTCCCAGTACATGAGGTATTCATTTTGCTCTTCAATGGAATCGAATTGTTTTCCTTTCAGTGCCGTGTCCTGTGTATGCCTGATAGCGCATTCAACCGTTCCCTTTCGGTTTGGATCTCTTACGCGGCAAGGATCTGCAATCGAATTGTAATGTGAGAGAACTTCGCTGTAGAGCCGATTGATTTCCGGATCTGCGATGTCTGGCTTGATGACTCCCTCTTTGAGATTATCGAGCACAACATAGGCAGTGGATCCGCCGAAGTAGCGGAAAGCTTCTTCATGCAATCTGGCCCAGACTTCTGAACCTGACTGCCAGACAACCTTTCGGAATGCTTTGCGCGAGTAGCGCAATGTCATCACGAACAATCGAGGACGGCGCATTTTTCCAGTCTGGGGATGGCGCGTGGGAGCTCCGCTTCCATAGTCAACCTGCGCTTCTTCACCGGGAGCGAATTCAAGAACGTCGAAAATCTCAGGGGCTTTCTTTTTTAGAGAACGAACAAAGCGTCTGACCGAGGAGTACTTGAACTTGAACCCAATAGTGTCAACGAGATCTTGGTAGATCGCCACCGCGTTCCGACCCTCTCGCAACTGACCTTCAATCCACTCACGATATTCTTCGCAAGCAGATTCCGTCGTCATGGATGATGAGGGCTTCCTCATGAGGGCAGCAGAGCCGGTGGACACCTCTGGCTGGTTTTGACATTCCTCAGTCGCCTTGCCGGTGGACACCCCTGGCTGGTTTTGATTTTCCTCGGTCGTTTCGCCGGTGGACACCCCTGGCTGGTTTCGACTTTCGCAGGCTGTGGTGCCGCCCAATTCACGCGCATATCGACCCACTGTTTCACGATTGATTCCCAGGATGCGGGCAATCTCCCGGCGCGAATACCTGCCGGATTTCAGCAATATCTCTATTTCCTTCTGCCTGTGTTCACTCAAGACGTTCACCTCACTCCCCTCCAATGCTCAACTTGGGGGCAATGTATAACGTCCCGCCGGAGCGGTATTGAGCTACGCGCTCAGACGGAGGATCCAGTGGCTGGTTTTGAGGTGTCGATCGTTGGCTGGTTTTGGGTGTCCATCAGGGATACGTTAGTCTATTAAAGACTCGTTTTAAGAAGCGGGAGGGTTACGCATTGATGAATCAGACTGCAAAGAGGAAAGTATTTTTCAGCTTTCACTTCAAAAATGACATCATGAGAGTTCAGTTGGTTCGGAATATTGGGGCGATTGATGAGAATAAGCCACTCACAGCAAATGAGTGGGAGCAAATCAAAATAGCAGGAGATGAGTCAATTCAGCGCTGGATTGATGAGCATATGAAAAATAAATCATGTGTTGTAGTTCTGGTTGGAACCGAGACGAATTCCAGGCCATGGATAAAATATGAGATTGTAAAAGGATGGAATGACAAAAAAGGAATAGTTGGAATATATATTCACAATTTACCATTCGCGAGAACTGGAAACTGCAGTAAGGG
>JBDLRR010000052.1:0-10308 GCA_039799985.1 Pseudomonadota bacterium
TCATTCGCAACATTCGTCGGAACGTCCGCGCTTGTTTGTCTTTGACGGAATGGCTCTGCTGTTCCGTTCTTTTTATGCCATGGGGCGGGCGGGACTCACCTCACCCGAAGGTCTGCCGACCGGGGCCATTTTTGGCTTTCTCAAGATTCTTCAGAAAGTGGTCAAAGAACAAAAGCCAACCCATGTGGCTGTCACCTGGGATCGCAAAGAAAAAACATTTCGCCACGAATCGTATTCCGAATACAAAGCCAACCGTTCGGAAACTCCTCCCGAGCTTTTGTCGCAGATTCCAGTCATCAAGGATTTGCTCGAGCGGGCAGATATTCCTTCGTTTTCGTTGGCCGGTTTTGAAGGTGACGACGTGATTGGCACCATTGCCCGTCGTTTCGAAACCCAGGGTGATGTCTTTATTGTTTCAGCTGACAAAGATTTCATGCAGCTGGTCAATGATCACATCAAGCTGTTTTCACTCAAGGCAGGTGATGACTACGAGGTCATGGGACGCGAACACGTCATCGATTATTTTGGAGTGCCGCCTGAGCAGGTTTGTGACGTGCTGGCGATTATCGGTGACAAGGTCGACAACGTTCCTGGGGTCAAGGGAATCGGCGAAAAGGGCGCTGCCAAGCTGATCCAGGAATTCGGAACAGTTGAGCAGCTCTACGGAAACCTCGACAAGGTCAGTAATCCCCGTTTGCGTGGTTTGCTTGAAACCAGCCGCGATTCGGCATTCTTGTCGCGTCAACTTGTCGAAATTCACACCGAAGTTCCACTGAACGTCGACGAATCGCTGATGCGCTACACGTGGGATCAGCTTTCCCACAACCAAAAGCTTAAACTCGAAATCGAACAACTGGGCATGAATTCGCTGCTCAGGGGATTTGCGCCATCGGATGCTGGCGCAGCAGCACCGACTGACAAAAAAGCACCTTCAAAGCGTTCTGCAAAGAAGTCCGAAGCCAGCCAGGATGTTTTGTTCGCCGTCGATGAAACAGAGCCGACAAGGTCAGCCCCGGCAGCTGAGACTGGCGGTGGAGATTGGGGCACACGAAATTACATCTGCGTCTTGACCCGCGCCGAATTGAACACTCTTGCAGACAAAATTGCTTCGCCAGATCTTGAATATTTTGCCTTTGACACCGAAACCACCGGTCTCGATTTTATCGAGCACAAGCCGATTGGCTGCAGCTTTTGTTTTGAATCGGGAACTGCGTTTTATCTTCCGCTGTATGACTCGCATCTGGATGGCGGCAGTTTGTGTGACGGCCTGCCCAAGGCTGATTTTTCAGCCAAGCTCGCAATTGAATGCATCAGTGACTCATTCAAAAAGCGCACAGCAACCCTGGTCGCCCACAACCTGAAATTTGACCTTCACCAAATGCGCAATTTGGGTGTGGATCTTGGTTCTGCTCCGATTGCCGACACCATGATTGCTGCCTGGATGCTCAACCCTTCGGGTGGTGGTTTTGGCCTTGATGCGCAGACGCTGAAAGTTTTGGGCCTGACAAAGGTTCCGACTTCAAAGTTGATTGGCAAGGAAGCCGGTCGTCAGTCAATGACACAGGTTCCGCTGGCACAGCTGACGGAATATGCTTGCGAGGATGTCGATGCGACCTTGCGTTTGTGGAGTGAACTCAACCCGCAATTGAACAGCCAAGAGAAACTTGCGCGTTTGTTCCACGACCTGGAAATGCCCTTGCTCAAGGTGTTGGCCGAAATGGAGCGCACGGGTGTTCATATCGATGCCGATTATCTTGCTGATTTGGCAGGTGATGTTCAGCAAAAAATTTCCGAGATTGAACGCCAGATTTACGCTTTGTCGGGACAAGAATTCAACATTGCCAGCCCCAAGCAATTGGGAGTGGTGTTGTTTGAAACTCTGAAAGTTCACGAAGCGCTTGGTTTTAAGGGCAAGTTGGCCAAGACAACTTTGGGTTACAAGACCGATGCCAACGTTCTCGAACAGTTCCAGGCGCACCCCGTTGTGGCGTTGGTTCAAGAGTTCCGTGAACTCTCCAAATTGCTGAGCACATATATTTTGGTGTTGCCGCAGTTGGTCAAATCCTCGACCGGTCGCATTCACACCAGCTTCAACCAGATTGGTACCGCGACCGGCCGTTTGTCGAGCAGTGACCCCAATCTCCAAAACATTCCTGTGCGCACCGAACTTGGCAAAAAGGTGCGTCAGGCATTTTGCGCTTCGGAACCTTCAATGGCGATTGTGTCGATCGACTATTCGCAGGTCGAATTGCGCGTCATGGCGCATTTGGCCCAAGATGAGGCGATGATTGCCGCATTCAAATCGGGTGCCGACATCCACAGACAAACCGCTGCCAAGATTCTTGGCAAGCAGCCCGAGCAGATCACAGCCGAAGAACGCAGCAATGCCAAGACCATCAACTTCGGCATCATCTATGGCATGGGCGCGCAAAGGTTGGCTCGTGAGCAGAAAATCCCGCTCGCCGAGGCAAAGTCATTTATTGAAAGGTATTTTTTGAACTTCGCTGGCGTTTATCGCTACCTCGAGACGCAGCGTCAGAAGGCCCGGGATACCGGTGTCGTGCACACCTGGTTTGGCCGGCCCAGACCCGTGGATTTGTCGAGAGCTTTCAATCCGGGCGAGGTCAAGGTGATGGAGAACATTGCCATCAACTCGCCGATCCAGGGCACGGCTGCCGATATCATGAAGTTCGGCATGCTCCGGGTGGCCAAAGCGCTTGCGCAAAGCGGCCTTCACGCCAAAATGCTCCTCCAGGTCCACGATGAACTGGTGTTGGAATGTCCGCGCGACGAGGTGGACGCCACCGCTGCATTGTTGAAAAATGCTCTGGAGGGTGCGGTGGACTTTTCCATTCCGCTGGTCGCTGATGTCGGCTTCGGACGCACCTGGTTGGAGGCGAAGTAAAGCATGAGTCTGTTTGGCAAGCTGTCGGGAATGTTCGACAAGGGCATGGCAAAAAAGCTCGAAAGACAGCGGGCAATCCAGAATCAAAAAAGTGCTGCATCCAGTGACCAAGGTGTTCCAGGTGCTGAAATGAGCCTCGTCGGACACGTCTCGGAGTTGCGCAAACATGTTGTCAGGGCGTTATACTGGTACGTGGGTTTGTGTTGCTTGGGATTGATGTTCATGAAGCCACTGATGCGCTTCCTTCAGCTTCCCTACACTTGCTATGGCTATTTGGTTTCCGAAGCAGAGAATGCTGGCGAAAGCTTGCAAGTGGCGTTTCAAAAATTCAGTCACTTTTTGGTCTGGCCAACGGAATGCCTGACCGCCACGGCGGCCTCGGCATCAGCTGCCAAGACTCTCAAAACCATTGGCCTGATCGAAGTGATGTGGGTCAATTTCAAAATGGTGATGATTGCCGCCGCAGTGGCTGGTGCACCGTTTGTTTTACGTGAGCTTTGGCTTTTTGTTTCACCGGCGCTCTATGATCGCGAGCGCAAGGTTGCACTGATTCTGGTGGTGGCGAGTCTTTTGCTTTTTTATACTGGCCTTTTTTTCGGCTTTTTCCTCATTGTTCCTGCGTTTTTGTCGCAGACTCTGCAATGGGCTGCCGAGTATGCCACCGTTGAAATGACCTATGAAAATTATTTTGGGTCATTGACCACACTGGTGATGATGTTTGGTGTGATCTTTGAGGTCCCTGTGGTGATTTCGCTGCTGGGGCTGGTGGGAATCGTCAAACCTGAGCACATCACGAAGAATCGCAAAATCATTTTCCTGGGGTCCTTCGTCATCGGTGCCCTCATCAGCCCGCCGGATGTTTTCAGTCAGACCCTCGTCTCTCTTCCGTTGTATTTGATGTGCGAAATTTCGGTTTTTGCGCTGAAGTTTATTCAAAAAAACCGCGTGCAGCAGGCTTTGGTTGTTGCTGAAGAGAATTCCACTAAACCAACGGACACTCCGTGACGTTGGTTCCAAGACTTTTGCATTTGCGTTCATAGGCGGCGAGGTCACGCTTGTCTTTGTCGCTCAGCAGTTCCAGGTCGATCAAATCCCAGTCATAACCCACGAAAACCACATTTTCGAAGCAATGGCTGGCTTGGGCGTCTGGACTTTCTGAGCGTGTGACGATGGCGACATTTTCGATGCGCACGCCGCCTTTACCGGCCAGATAGATTCCTGGCTCAACACTCACCACCGCATTTTCTGTGAAGGTGTATTGCGAAACGGGCGACAGTCGGATTCCACTTTCGTGCACATGAATGCCAATGCCGTGGCCTGTCCCGTGTGCATAGTCGTATCCTTTGGCTTGAATGGGCCCACGCGAGATGGCGTCGACCTCTTTGCAAGGCGTATCGAGCTTGAACTTGGCGCGCAAACCCGCAAGGCACGCTTTCAGGGTGAGGGTGTAGATCTCTTTTTGCCAGTGGGCAGCGACGGCAGGCGAGTTGCCAAACAGAACCACGCGCGTGCAATCGGTGGCAAACCCTTCTTCGTAGTAAGCCCCGCTATCGAGCAACAGCAGTTGTCCCTTTTCTGCGAGTTTGTCTGCGCTCGGATTGGAATAATGAATGACGGCTCCGTTTTCGGCAAAGCCCGAAATGGTTTTGAAGCTGAGCTCGCGTGCTCCTTCGGCGCCGTATTCCGCCATGATGGTTTTGGCGAGAGCCAATTCGCTCAGTGGGGTTTTGTTGTGGGCGCAAGTTTTGGCATGTCGCAAAGTCCGGGCAATTGCCCTGCTGGAACGCAAAAAGCTCCTGCGGATGGAATCGAGTTCAGCCGAAGTTTTGCAGGCACGCAGTTGTTCAAGGCTATGAACATCGTCGCGGAATTCGGCGCCGGCAAAGATTTCGCCCAGGCTTCGCGGAAGCGCTGCGTTCATCGCACGGGCACTGAAACAAATCGTCGGTCGGTTTGAATTCGCTTTGGCGAGTTTCTTCAGGGCAGAGAGTGCTTCCGACAAGGGGCCACGAACGACCTGGATGTCTTTTGCAAGCGCTTGCGGAACTTCATACGCGCAGTGTTCGGATTCTTTGGGAAAGTGCACAACACAGCTTTCCGGAGTGACAAAGATATTTGCCAGCAACGAAGACAACTGCGGCAGATGATAGGCGCGTGCATTCAAAATCCAGGCTGCGTCGTCGCTCATGCAGGTGGCGTAGATATAATTCGAGTGTCCCAGGCTTTTGCTGATCGCATTTCGCAAGTCGGCCAAATTTTTTGCGGGAGAACGTCCAGTGAAATTCTCGGGCAATGTTTCAACAGCACGGTTGATGATCCAGCCGTCCACACTTGTCAGTGCAGTTGCGATTTGGCCTGCCGAGAAGGCTTTCAATTGAAGAGATTTTTCATCTGCCAGCTGTTCGAGCGCCTTCCAGCGGTTCCATCCGACTCTTTGCAGGTCGACGGCCAGGCGGGTTCCTGCAGGAAGGTGGTTACGCATCCAGGCGAACAAGGATTCATCCATACCTGTGGCAAGGCCAAATTTGTGGACGAACACTGTTTCTGGAGTTGTTTCCTGGTCGGCCTGCAAATGGTAGCGACCATCCACAAAAAGCTGAAAGCGTCCGCGCGATGACAAAGAATCCGCAAGAGAACGGGTGAGGAACAGCCCGTCGCCCGTGGAACCCGAGAACCCTGAAACCGCATACCGATGGTTGGCTTGCAGAGGTGTGTATTCGCTTAAAAATGCATCTTGAGCAGTGATGAGAACAACATCGATCGCATTGTCGTTGCACCAAGTTTCGAGTTGGTTTTGCGCAAAAAGCACGTCCACGCGTTCTTTTTTTTCAATCTGGTGCATCATGGGAAGCGCTGATGTGGTTGTCATCGGAATCACCTTTACGGAAGTGGCTTTGTTATCTTTCCTTGACGGTCAGTTGGAATCCATCTAGTTTGAGGCCGGTTTACAACTTCTCTCCAGCGGAGGCTCTGTCGCCATGATTTCAGCTCGCAAAATTGCTCTTCTCGCCGTCATTGCATCGCAATCGAACGCCTTCGCAGACGAAAAGTCCGACAAAGATATCCAAAAGTCTGTCGTACCATACGGCTTGATTCAAGCCTACTCCAACGTGGCCGACAGTCAGTATTCGAGCGCCCCTGACTTCACGATGGCTATCCTCCGCTTCGGCATGAAGGTGAGCGAAGGCATCACCCGGGCACAATTCGAAACTGCGGTGTGGGGCAACGTGGCCGAGACAGGTGACGTTCCTGCTTCAGCCGTGGGCTTCAATGGCGTCGGTATTCGCCGTGCAGACGTTGGCTTGGCGCTGTCGTCAGGAACGACCATTTCACTGGGACGCATCCGCATGGGCGGAGCCGACGCCTGGGGCGTTGATGCCACCGCTGCTGCTGAGCAGTTTGGTTCGATCGATGGTGCTTCCATCGTGCAAAAGCTCTCTTTGGGCGACAAGAACGAATTGAGCTTCTCTTTGGGAATTGGCAATTCGATGGGTAACCCCAGCGGCAAGGATACACACACTTTCGGGCGCTCTCTCAAGAGCGACCGAGGCGTGATTGTGGGTGCTCGTGCCAACGTCCTTGGCGGAGTTGTGGCAACCGCATATTACGGAATGGAAAAAAATCAGATCGCGCAGGAGTCTGCGGCTGAGCAGGCGGTTCTGGACGCCGAGGGCAAACCAGTCGCGGGACAGTTCGTCAAGCTCAAGAAGGTCATCACGGCTCGCGATGCCTCGCACTTTGAAGGTTCACTGGGCTACAACAAAGACAACTACGCAGTCGGCGGTTGGTATCAGTCGGTCGTTCGATCTGATTTGAAGTTGGCAACTTTTGTAGACAACAAGCTCACAACCTCGCCAATCACAGACGCAGACGCCAAATACGGGGCCAAAGTTGGGCCTAAAACAACTTCGTCGATTCTGGGTTTTGGTTTCAATACCGATTCTTCGTTGCTGGGCTATACAGACGTTCTCCAAAAAGGTGCTTTGCTGACCTTTGGCGGATCTGTTGCAAAATTGGCTGAACGCGATGGCGTTTCGTCCAACGATTCCGAAGAAGCTAAAAACGACATCACCCAGGTGGCGTTGGGTGTTGGTTATCAGTCGGGTGGTTTTGCTCTCGAGCTTGGTAATGAATTCCAGAGCTCCACAGCGCAAAGCTTCAACAGCAAGAACAAGGAGCAAGGCTCTGCCGCAGCGCCCAGCAAGACCTCTGCTTACAAGACTTATCTCGTAGGCATCTACTCTTTCTGATATGCAGCGGAAGCTCTCTTTCAGCGTCCGCCTTCCCGTTTCTGCAGAGGTTGCTTTTGCCTGGCATGAGCATCCCTCTGCTTTTTCTCGTTTGAATCCTCCGTGGGACAAAACAATACTTGTGAGCAGCGACGGTGTTCGGGAAGGCAGCCGTGCCGTGATTGGTCTGCCAGCCCCCTGGGGACGTTTGCTTTGGCATGCCGAACATTTCAACGTTCAACCGGGGCAAGAGTTCTCCGACCGACAGGTCCGGGGACCTTTTCAGCTTTGGGAACATCGCCATCATTTTATTCCTTCAGGCAACGATGAATGTCGTTTGAGTGACGATATTTCCTACACGCTTCCATTGTCGCCACTTTCAGATGTGGTTGCCGGTTGGTTCGTCAGGCAACGGTTGCAAAGAATGTTTGCAAGTCGGCATCGCACGCTGCTCAACGACTTGTCGTTTTGGAAGAAGCAGTCAGTGTTGTCTCAGTCTCAACCCACGAGGGCAAACCAAATGCGGATTCTGGTGACAGGTAGTGCGGGGCTCATCGGCAGCGAATTGGTTGAGTTTCTCAAAATGGGTGGTCACCAGGTTTTTGGACTTTCGCGCAGCCCACGTGATCCAAAGCAAACGATTCAGTGGGACTTGACGCAAAAACGACCGGTCGATGCATCGCTGCTGCAGGATGGAAAACCCTTGGATGCAGTGATTCATCTTGCCGGAGAAGGTATTGCCGACAAACGTTGGTCTGACGAACAAAAACGTGTGCTGCTTCAAAGCCGTGTGGATGCAACCTCAAATCTGATTTCTGGATTGTCTGAACTCGGACTCAAACCACGTGTTTTTATTTCTGCTTCGGGCGTTGGTTACTACGGAGACGCGGTTGACAACGTGCTGGACGAATCCTCTCCGCGAGGGAATGGTTTTTTGGCTGAGCTTGCGGAAAAATGGGAACAGACAGCACAAACTGCAGAAATGATTTTGTCTTCACGTTGTGTCCAAATGCGTATGAGCACAGTGCTCACACCTCGAGGTGGAGCACTCAAAAAAATGCTTCTTCCGTTTCAAATGGGAGTGGGTGGGCGATTGGGCGGTGGGCGCCAATGGATGAGTTGGGTTGCCCTTGATGATGTTCTTTATGCCATCGCCTGGGTCCTTGAAAATGAGCAACTTCGCGGACCCGTGAATCTTGTGTCTCCGCAGCCTGTTTCAAATGCGGAGTTCACTCGGGTGCTTGCCCGGGTTTTGCGCCGACCCGCAATTTTACCTGCACCGGCCTTTGCATTGCGTCTTGCGTTGGGAGAAATGGCGCAGGATTTATTGCTTTGCAGTCAACGTGCGATTCCTGCTGCACTGGAGAAATCCGGATTCAAGTTCAGTTATGCCAATCTGGAAGACGCTTTGCGTCATGCACTGGGAAAGTAGATTTAAGCCTTAAAACCAAAGCTCGATGCCGGTTTGCATTGTGCTCAGAGTGTTTTTGAACGAGCCGTCGATTTGCCGTTTGAAGTCGAGATCGTATTTTCCGTACGTGAACGACGTATAAAATTGCGGCGATCCGAGTGGATTTTGAGACATTGCGTAACGAAATAGGGGCGTCACCAGTAGCGCGTTGCTCTGGTTTTTCTGTAATTTTTTGTCACGAAATGAATAACTCACATCCAGTGCCAGATGGACAGCCTTGGTGACGAAAAGAATGGGTTGAATGCCGAGAGCAATGGTGCGTTGGCTTTTGGACTTTTCACCGGAGGCAACAATCGAACCGTCGCTCATCACGACATACCGCTTTTGCTCATTTTTGAATGACGTTTGTTCGACAGAAAGGGCGGTGAGAAGACCCCATTCCGGTGTGTTGATGATATTTGCATCTTCAGCAAAAAAACGGACGTCGTAGCCACTGTTGTCGCCGCGCAAGGAAGCCTCGCTTCCGTCTGGGGGCTTGAGGCTGATGCCCATGGTTGAATGCCCGCTGTTGCCGGTTTCTGCGTCGTATCGCGACATAATGGCGCCCGCCATAAATTCCTGCGAGCCCCGAATTGCCTGACGTTTGTTGCCGGTGGTTGCATCGGCTTGAGTTGCACCATGTACGATGAGTTTAAAGGTTGGGATAATCGTATAGTTTTTCTCGAGCGGCACTTCAGTTCGATACAGCAGGGTTGCATCTTTGGTATCGACAAGCACTGCTTGTTTTGAGGAGCCACTGCGCGCAGTCGAGGGTCTTGCAGCCACCACTGCTTCGCGTTTTGCTTTTGCGTAGCCCATCGCGAAAATTGTTTTGTTGGATTCCAGGCCGACCCCGAGAGTGCTCGTGTCAAATGGATTGCCGGAATCGAAGAGTCTCAAATCTTCAAATTCAAACTGCCTTGAACCGGCCCACACCCTAAGGTCCGAACTCGTCGGCAGACTGGTGTACAAATCGCGCACGCGGAGACTGTTTGATATTCGAATTGATGAGCTTTGTGTGGCCGAATCAGCCCATTCGGGTGTTGACTCGTGCACGGGAGCGCCTTTGGAGTCGAGTCCAAAGTATATCCTTACGTCGTTGGTGAACGTTTTGGACAATTGAAGCTTGAAATAGTTCGGGTCGCGCGCGTGACGGGAAGTTTTGAGGTTTGGTGCTCCCTGATTGTCTGATGCCTCGGTGGTGAGCCGTTCAATAAAATTGTAGAAGGAATTGCCGCCAGCACCATCAACAAACTCACGTCCGGTGAACGGTGATGCGGTATCGAAACCGGCACGCCAGTAGCCATTGAATTGAAAAGTTTCTTCAACGGCCGGGGGTGTCTGCGGGAGAGCAGGTTCTGCGATAACTTGTGGGGGTTCGAACGTGATTTGCGCATGCGCAACCGTCCTGCACAGCGTGAGCGCCCATGTGCAGGACAAAAGCCTCGTTGCACGCGTATCAAACCGCCGTAGTTGCACCCTTCAAACCCTGCAAAGAATTGTCATCAAAACCAGATCTCAAAACCTGTTTGGGTTGTGACCAATGTTGTTTTGAATGTTCCGTCTGGTTGTCGTTTGGTCTCGGCATCATAACGACCGTACGAAAGCGATGTGTAGATTTGCGGCGTACCGATGGCCGAGCGGTTCATCGCATAACGAAGAATGGGGGTGATGATGATCCCGTTGGCGTCGGTGTTCGAAAGTCGCTTGGTTCGGCCGGCATA
>JBDLRR010000053.1:0-7147 GCA_039799985.1 Pseudomonadota bacterium
CCTCAAGATCCGACCTGAGTGATGCAACCTCCCGGGCCAACCGACCGTCTTCCTTGGGAAGAACAATTTTCACCTGATCGTCGCCACCTACCTCAGGCACAAAAAACGCCAAAGGCTCATATCCTTCCGCTGACAACATGAACAGTTTACGTGTGAAGTCTGTTTTATTGAGTGAAGCGGCACCTTTGCCCACCAACTTCCCGGCATTTTGTGCCCGTGCGCCAGCCAAACTGTCGACGACGCGGATCTCGGCGGACGGTGGGTCAATGGTCATGAAAAGTTTGCCTGAGGCACATCCAGCCACAACCGGCAAAAAAAAACCGGACAAAATTTCAACTGGGACAACATCTGCTGGCACCCCGTCTGAACTGTGACACGGTGAACAACCGTTCGACGCGGTCGCATCACTATCAGAGTAAACCGGAAAGAGAATTCCCAGGAGTGGCAAATGTCAATAATCCTTGGCTATCTCTTCCTTGTCATCAATATTCTCATCGTTATTGCAATGACGACTGACAAATTGCGCATTTACGCCGACCTCCACTCTGTCATCTGCGTCATCGGCGGAACACTTATCTCTGCGATTATTGCGTTTGGCGGAAAAGCGATCAAACGCATCATCCACGTGTATTCGTTCTCTATTAAAACGAAAGAGCCCGACATTAAAAAACTCATCGAGGAAATCGTCAAGATTGCAAAAGAAACCAAAGGCGACATCAACCCGAACTTCGTCAACAACTACCAGGGCAGCTTCCCGATGCTCAAGGAAAGCCTCTCACTCATCGCCGACGGATTTTCGAAAGAACAAATCGAAACCATTCTTGATGAGCGAATCAACGTTGCACATCACCACTTCAAGGAAGAGGAGAAGATGTTTCAGGCGTTGGCAAAAATCCCGCCTTCATTTGGATTGCTTGGAACAACCGTTGGGTTGATTGCCTTGTTTGCCGAGATCGGAGGAGCCGATGCACTCAAAAAAATTGGCCCAGCAATGGCGGTCGCATTGACTGCAACCCTTTATGGAATTCTCACAGCGTTCGCGGTTTTCAACCCGATGCTCGAAAGAATAAAGATGATTGCACAATTCGACAAAACCGAACGGGAAATCATCCAAAAGGGGATACTTCTGCTGAAACAAAAGTCTTCTCCTGTTTACGTGGAGGAAATCCTGCGCAGCAACCTGCAATTTATCAACAGCACCGGAGGCGAAAAGAACGCAGCTTGATAAGGAGATTTGAGATTGACAAACAAGCCTAAAAAAAGGCGACTGGAAGAAGAAGCGGAAGAGGGAGAGGCGTGGCTCATGTCCTACGCCGACCTCATTACGTTGCTGCTTGCAGTTTTTGTTCTTCTCTTCTCACTTGGCAGTGTCGACGGCCAAAAAACAGCAAGCGTGACGAAGGCAATCGCGAGCTACCTCAACACAAAAACCGTCGACAACGCTATCTCGGTCGGCGACGTGACGCTTCAGGAAAGACAAATTCTGGCTCTCAGACTTCTTGCGACATACCTCGACCTCGGCCACCCGGACCAGGTCTTGCAAAAGCTTCTTGCCATCCAAGAAAAAGACGATGAAATTGCTCGCCTGCAGGCTCTTGCGGAACGATTGGGACTCTTTGGCAACGCAAAACCCAACAATCAATCAATGAAGTACGAAATCATCTTTCCTGAAAAGATTTTGTTCAAGAAAAATTCACCCTACATGACTGACGAAGGCCTGAGAATTTTGAAGACGTTGACACCGAAGATCAAGGAAGCAGTCGGAACCGGTGAGAAAAGCGTCGAAATATTGTCCGAAGTCGCTGCAGGTTCCGAACCACCCGACGGCTACAGCTCAAATCACATCTTTGCTGCAGCACGAGCCGAGGCAGTCTCCCTGGTGATTCAAATGGCAGGAATTGAACCGGAAAAGATAAAAATAATTGGTCGGCCAAATGAGAAAGTTGTTGTTGCAGAGAGGGAAGACGGAAGGAAAAGTTCGCGGCCACGTGCCGATCTTGGCGCACGACTTTCGATTGCAATTCTTACACCACAGGAGCAGTCACCCTGAATGAAAGACAAGCTCCTGAAATACATTCGCATGGCACGCGAGCGGATTGCAAAGTTGAACATCTATGTGGTGTCAGCCGTATTGCTTGTTGTGTGTTCAATATCGCTTCTGGCGATCAAGGCATTTGAGTTCGAGGAACAGCGCCGGGAAGAGATCCAGAATAGCCAATTCCACTACAGCAAGGAAATTGCATTCCGGTTGTCTGCGGCTGCCGATGAACTTGTGAACCTCGTGATCACTTCAAGCGATAAAGAGGACGTCTTTCATAATGAAATCGTATTCCGCCATTCACGAAACAACGAGTACAATGCAAATATCGATGCAGAAATCGCAAAACTAAAACTTACGGGAAATGGCAGATTCAATGGGAAAGATGCACGAGGAAAGTCATACAATGCCAAGACTTTCTCTTTGGAAAGCTTTCCAATCCCCGGATTTCAACACCAGTGGACCTTCAATCCAGGAACCAATTCGGCAACACTCGTGGCTCCAACAAAATCTGACGTCTATCTCGTCAATGTTCCCGTTCAGTGGTTCGTTGCTTTGGTCAAGACCAACAACAAAACATCAGATTCAGAAAAAACAAACAGCATCCAAGAAACTTTCGATTGGGCGATCATCCACTCTCCCGCAAACCTGCAACCAGCAGCCTCCACGGCAAACAAAGACACCATTCTAAACCTTCTTCTTGCAACCTCAGACTCGATGCTGTTTACACAGGCAACATCGAAGGAAATCTTTGAATCCGGGCTCCAGTCGGGGCCGGCACGATACATGACGGCTCTCAGCAAGATGACTGAATTGATTGGGTTGTCGGTCATTCCGCTGGAACGAAGCAATCTACGCCTTGTCACACGATGGAGTGCCAAATGGGGAGTTGCTGAATTTCTGCGAACCTATGGTCCAAATATACTCATCCTCCTGAGTTGGGTGGGACTCTTCGGCTTGGCCGCCATTGCGTTTAAATTCAGATTCAAAAAGCTGACTGAAGAATTGAGAAAATCACTTGCACAACTCAATCCCAGCCGCTCCATGGAAACAATGCCCAATCAACCGAAGACGCTCGAAGATAAGTTCAATGACATCTACGAGTCAGCTGTATGGCTCTACCGTTTGGCATCCCAGAGACAGCAAAAATACTCAGAATTATCAGGGATTGTGAAATCATGCGCCAACGATGAAAACATTTTTCTCGTGTATATCAACAAAAGACTCGAGGCCGAAAATTACTCGGTGCAAATTGGAGAAAACAATCGCTGGAGAATCTGTTTCCTGCGGAGTCCCTATCTCCAGAATCCGGGGCATGAACTTGTTTTTGCCCTCTCGGCGGAAGGGGCTTTGGCGAGAATCATCATGTACCTTGCATCAAATTATCTCATTGAGCAGACCGCTAAATCGGCCAATCTTCAAGACATAGCCAGAAATTTCGAAGACAAACTTCAAGCGGAGACACTCCGACTGAAAACCATTTGGCTGAATGTTCCGACACAACTGCTGCTTGAAAATTCATTTCAAATACTGAACAGCAAAGAACCTGCAAATTTGACATTCTCCCGCGACGCAACGGGAGTGCGCTTCCACGACATCGACGGCGAGGTGGCATTCGAGTTCACGCCATCGCAGGCAAAGCAAAAACAAACTCCAGAACAACTCAGCACAGCCCCAACACTCGACAAGGAAACAACAAGGAACGACGGAAATGTTGAATCCCTGATACCTCCTCTGGAGGAGACGGAATGAAGCATTCAAAAGTGCTCTGTTTTTTCTTTTCCACGATATTGCTCGCGGCTCTGCACGCCCCAGCCAGCGCGGATGTCGGCAAGCAAAGTGAAACAACAGGCGAGGAATTGGCAGCGGAAGCGAAGAACAATCCTTGGACAATTGTTCCATGGCCAAAATCCATCAAACTTCAACTTCCAGGTCGTGGACTCAAAACAAGCGTGAAGGATCCGATCCATTTCCCGAACGGCACGACAGTCGTGATTGCAAGTGGGGAATCAAATCTTGAACTACTACATCTGGGAGGGTCACGTCTGCCACTGCAGGTGCCAGGCATATTCCAGATTGACGAAAGCATTCTTCGACGACAGTCGAACGACTTGAGGACTGCCATGGATACGCTTCCAAGCAATCTGGTGGGTCCACAATCCGGGACAACAAATTCAATCGAAAATCTTGTCAATTTCTTTGTGCCACGGGTCCCTCTCCAACAAAACATACCGGGTAGAATAAACGGTCCCGATGACCAGTCGATTCAGCCGATTCGCCCCATATTCCCTGGTCCGGTTCATTTCATCGAAACAACCCAATTGCCTGTGCAGATCGGATTGGAATGGCCAGCAGGACGTGGGCAAGTCGAACCCCATTCAGTCTATCTTTGGTCAGAAAGCCGGTTCGTGCATTCACCTGCCGTCTATTCACGCGCGGGCAAGGCCAAATTGTCGCTCGCAAATTATGGTCGGTACTTTTGGCAAATTGAGGATTCAAGCAGAAAATTCCTCTCGATACCGCGAACAATCATTGTTTTGCGTCCGGGCGAAAAAATATCCGACGAAATTGAGGAAGAGTCCACAAAGCGCGCCAAAATTGACAAAACCAACGAGACGAAAAAGACGGTTGGAGGCATGACACTCGCATTGCCACGGCATCGTTCGACTTTTGCTGTCTGCGGGATTTCACGTGACTCGCCGACTCGAATACCTGTCAGAGTCGATGTTGCCAAGGACGTCTTCTCAAAATTGGAAATTGAAACATACCCAAGATTCGAATCTCAATCAGTATCCATTGAGATCGACTCTGCTGAAAAAAGAGTTGAAACCTCGATCACCTTCTCGACTCCCGGTAACTATGAACTCGCCTCGGCGCTTGTTCTGAAAAGCGACGAACAGAAAATTCCACTGAGCCGCACTCAGATCCAGATTGAAGATCTTTGCAGCGAGGGAAATGACGCGCCCAGGGCGAGAATGGTTGAGAAATACGCAGAAAATATCGAGGAAATTCCGCGGCAAGGTGTTCTTGACTTCACCCGTCTTGTGGAGGGGGAAAGATGACAACGACTCGTCTTCCGAATGCTGAGTCATTGTTCTTGAAATTGACGACATCAGCCCTGATATCGACGGCAAGTCTGGCAGCATTTGCCAATCCGACGACCGAAAAGGAGCAGAAAGAAAACTTCATACAGACAGAAGTCACTGTCGGAACACCCGTTCTCTACGTTCGCACCACCAATGCTCAAGGAACTTCTTCCAGCGTTTCGGCATATGGGTATTTTCTGGACGCCGCACTCTGCCCTTTTCAAACCAGTTGTGCCACCCTCAGCACGCATTCACATCTGGATATCAAAAGCGGCCGCAGAGTCTTCGAAGGTTCGGACGTAGGCGTCAGATGGTTTTTGATGGGTGAAACAGACAAAAAGATGCAAACTTCGCAAATTTACCTAGCCGAACAGCTTTCACAGACCCGCTTTTTCTTGGGCATGTCTCTGGCCCAAAGAAACTTTGACTTCAGGACTGTCGTGGAAGAAAAGGTCGACGTATTTGTTGGCAGCAGACCTACTCTTGAAGGTGCATTCTGGGCGTTCTCTGGTTCTGCCGGAGGTGACATTCTGATTGCAAAGAACTACAGAATAGGGCTCAATATTTCATACGCAAAAAGCATTTCATCGTCAGTCAGGAATTTTATCCTCGAACAAGCGCTACTGGACCTTCGTTTGCTTCATTTGAAGTTCTGATCAGGTGAAGCGATGAGAATCTGGATTCCATCAAATCCATGGCGCCGTCTTTCGGAAGGCATTGCACACTCAACTTTTTTTCGATTGCTGAACTTTTTTTTGGTTGGGATGGTCGCATGTCTGATGTCACCGATAAGCGGAAATGGCGCAGAAAAAACAAAACAAGTTGACGAATCCGTGACTGCGGGTGGAACAAATTTCGGACCTCTGTTCCCCGAAAGTAAAAGCAGCATCAGACCCAACTTCACAGGTTTCATGGGACACGACATCGATCTTGTCCGACAAGTTGTAGCGAGTCCTGAATCCCTCGTGACGAGAGAAAATCGGATAAAGAAAAGTCTTGGCGAACTGCAGCGACGCAGTGACGCCGCAAGGACGAGCAGCAATGCAATGTCGAAACTGGTGGATCTGATAGAGGAACAAGCAATTGCGTTGGAACTACGGAATCTCGAAAGTTCCAAAGAACAGGTCATTCCCAATTTGGAATTCGACACCAGAACTTTGCTTCGTTACCAGAGCAGGCTGACTTATGACCTTGTCCTCAACAACAAAAATCATCTAGAGTTGGAAAAGTGGAAGTCCACACTGGTGATCTCCAGAATGCGGATGGGTGACTCAAGTGTCCGAGACGATGCGCTGGCCATGATCAACCACTCCAACATCGACATTGCGAGGACAATCAGGACCCTTGGAATGGCAACAGACATTCTGGCAGGAAAAACATCAAGCTCCTTCGGCAGCCCCGAGACACTCGCCGAGAATTCGGAAAACCCATACGACAAAATGTCACTCACAGGGTTGATCGGATTGTCAAAGGCAAGTGAAGGCAAAAACACCGAGGCTGCAAAGTCATTTCAATCGGCTATTGCCATCGCAATGCAGCCCGAGACGTTTGCGTCACTTCCAAAAGCCAACAAGATGGTTCCCTTTTTCGCCAGAAATCTCGTTGATGCAATGACGCATTCAGGTCAGGAATTCCAACCTTGGGTGCAGGACACATTGCTCCGTGCCGGGCAAGAGAAACTGGTCATCCAGTACCTTGAAAAACTTGCTCTTGCCTCACTACCAATGAATCCAACCGGTGCAATCAAATATTACATCGACCTTCTGCAAACAAAATTGTTGGCAAAAGATGACAACAAGAAAATTGAGCAGCGTATTTTCGAAATCGCGATTGCAGCAAGTGAGCCCGTTTTGCTCGAAGCCGCATGGAAGCGGCTGGCGAAAACCGCGGCGCTTAAGAGTGGCGATTTTGAAAGCCAGGCAAGGCGCTCGCTCGAATTTCTGGCCTTCACCTACCGCAAAAATCCAGCCAACGAAAACGCGAGAAGGCTGTCGGATATCAATGATATTCTTGCGACGAAATT
>JBDLRR010000054.1:0-14230 GCA_039799985.1 Pseudomonadota bacterium
CTGGATGCGCGTTTCGATGGGGATTGCGTTGGCTGAGGCCGACTGTGCACAGGCGACAACCCGCGCTGCCGAGTTCTATCACGTGATCTCGCAGATGCTTTACGTTCCAAGCACGCCAACCTTGTTCAACGCAGGCACATCGCGTTCGCAGATGTCGAGCTGTTTCTTGACCACGGTTCAGGATGACCTGGTCGACATCTATAGACAGTATTCAGACAACGCCCTTCTTTCGAAGTTCGCTGGTGGACTTGGCAACGACTGGACCCCAATCCGTGCCAGCGGTTCGTGGATCAAGGGAACCAATGGTCGCTCGCAGGGCGTGATTCCTTTCATCAAGGTTCAAGATTCTTCGACCATCGCCGTCAATCAGGGCGGAAAGCGCAAGGGCGCCGTTTGTGCGTATATCGAGACTTGGCACCTCGACATTGAAGACTTCCTGGAGCTGCGCAAGAACACCGGCGACGAGCGTCGTCGTACACACGACATGAACACGGCGAACTGGGTTCCGGATTTGTTCCTCCAGCGCGTGGAAGCAAACGCAGACTGGACGCTGTTCTGTCCGAGCGAGACTCCCGATTTGCATGAAACCTTCGGTGCGGAATTCAAGGCTCGTTATGAAGCCTACGAGCTCAAAGCAAAGAACGGCGAAGTCAGGAATTTCAAAACCATTTCGGCCGTCACCTTGTGGCGAAAAATGCTGACGATGCTGTTTGAAACCGGCCACCCCTGGATCACGTTCAAGGACCCCTGCAACCTGAGAAGTTCTCAGCGGCACGTGGGCGTGGTTCATTCGAGCAACCTGTGCACCGAGATCACTCTCAACACGAGTGGCGATGAAACAGCGGTCTGCAACATTGGTTCGGTCAACCTCAAGGCGATCTTCCAGCAGCCGAATCCATATGAAGCCCTGCGTACGACAGTTCGCGCGGCGATGCGGATGCTCGACAATGTGATCACCGAGAACTTCTATCCGATTGAATCGGCCAAGCGCGCCAATGAGCGCCATCGCCCTGTCGGACTCGGCTTGATGGGCTTTCAGGATGTTCTCTATATGAAGCGCATCCCGTACAGCTCACCAGGTGCTGTCATGTTGTCGGCGCAAATCATGGAAGCAATCGGCTATCACTCGGTCGAGGCTTCGGCTGAGCTGGCGCGTGAGCGTGGAAGCTATCAGTCCTATGAAGGTTCCAGCTGGTCACAAGGTCGTGTGCCTTTGGACACACTCAAAGATCTTGGAAGCCATGTTCGGACTCCCGAAGTGCCAGCATTCTTCAGTAACACAAAGAACGAGACTATCTTTGCGGCTGACCTGTTGGTTCAAGAAGGATTCCCCGGCAAGTTCGCTTGGGACACGCTGCGTGAAAAGGTCAAGAGCGGCATGCGCAACAGTCTTTGCATGGCCATCGCGCCAACGGCGACGATCTCCAACATTGCTGGTTGCACGCAGTCGATTGAGCCAAGCTACAAGAACCTGTTCGTCAAGACCAACCTTGGTGGCGACTACACCGTCATCAATGAGTACCTGATTGACGATCTCAAGGGTCGCCAGTTGTGGAATGCCCAGATGGCCCGCGAACTGAAGCGCGCCGATGGTTCGGTGCAGAATTTTGATATTCCGAACGACCTGAAAGAGCTCTACCAGACCGCATTCGATATCGAGCCGGAGCAACTCATCCGTTGCGCTGCAGTGCGTCAGGTTTACATCGATCAAGCCCAGAGCTTGAACCTGTACCTGGGAGCACCATCGGGCCGCCGTCTGGACGAGATGTACCGCTATGCATGGCATGCAGGCTTGAAGACAACCTATTACCTGCGCACCAAGGCTGCCACGGGAGTTGAGAAGTCAAGTATCAACGCCGGAACTGCCACCAGCGCGGGAGCGACCGTTGCAACAACTTCGGTTTCGTCTGCGGGCCCGAAAGCATGCTCAATTGAAAACCCCGATTGCGAAAGCTGCCAATAACAATCGGGACACAAAACCACAGGAGCAAAAACCATGTTACTGAACGCAACCCAAACCCAGCTGATGCCCTTTGAATATCCTTGGGCCTGGGACGAATTCAAAAATCTTTGCAAGAACCATTGGCTGCCGCAGGAAATCTCGATGGCCTCGGACATTCAACAATGGAAGAGCAACGGTGTTTTGAATCCAGATGAGAAACACCTCATCAAGAAGATCCTCAGCTTCTTCGCAAACACGGATGTTCTTGTTGGCGACAACATTGTCATGGCTATCTATCGCCACCTGACCAACCCCGAGGTGCGTCAGTATCTGTGTGGACAAGCATTCCAGGAAAGCATCCATTCTTGGTCATACGCGCACATCGTTGAATCGCTGTCGATGGATCAAAAGGAAGTTTTTTCGGAATTCAAGCGTTTTGGAACCATCAAGGACAAGCACGATTTCCAATCGTCGTTTTTGAACGGTGTGATGAGTCCTTCCTTCTCGACCGAAACATTGGCCGGCAAGAAGACGTTTCTGGAAAATCTCTGCGCGTATTACCTGGGTATGGAAGGTATGCAGTTTTATAGCGCGTTTGTGTTGTTGCTCAACTTCAAGCGTCGCAACTTGATGGTCGGCACGGCCGAGCAGCTCGAGTACATCGTTCGCGATGAATCTCTTCACTGCCGCTTCGGCACCAAGCTCATCAATCAATACATCGTTGAAAATCCAGAAGCCTGGACAGACGATGTCAAGGCTGCGGTCAAGGCTAACGTGGGTCGTGTTGTCGAGCTCGAGGATGCTTTTGTTTCCGACTGCTTGCCGCGTGACATTGTTGGTATGAGCAAAGAACAATTCTCGGTCTACATTCGTTACATTGCCGACCGCCGTCTCGAGTCTGTGGGTCTGGATCCACTCTTTGGTGTTGATGACACACCGTTCCCATGGATGAACGAGATCATGGACCTGCCGAAGGAAAAGAATTTCTTCGAAAGCCGTGTTAGCGAATATCAGGCATCGGTTTCTCTCGACTGGAACTGATGCGCGAACTTTGAGTTCGCTGCAGCAGTGCCGTGACACACAAGCTCGGTCGGATGAGGCAACTTCAGGGAATTGAAGCGCCACATCCGACCGAACTGTTTTCGAGCCATGAGTTGAAAGCATCAATCGGTTTCTTGCCGACAAAAGGATGCCCCGCGTCAAGAAGAACGGGTTGACCAGCAGCGTCGCTGACCGACGTGTTGACGCCTACAAGACTGTCGAACCACGCAAGGTCGCCATGCATGGTGAATCCTGCCGCCAGTGTCTTTCCGCCGTCTTGTGAATAGGGTGACTGTGCAATGGTTCCCAGTGTTGAGAGATGAACACCGGGTGCGGCTGTGGGATCAGTTTGGCGGTTGGCCGAAAGAATCGTGTTGATGTTCGCAAACACACTTCCGCCAAAGATGCCCTGGGAAATTGGAATCGATTTGTCGAGTGTCCCATGCATGGTGAAAAATGCACCTTTGTCACCGGTGCTCCACTTGCGCACCGACGCAAGAGCGAGAGCCGCGTTGAAGGTCGCATCTCGGGTTTGAATCATGAGAGCTGCTTCGTCAGTGCTCATGCGGCCCTCACGATAATCCTTGAACAGGTCATTCAATTGTGGTGCGGTCGGCAGTCGCCAAGTGGCCGATGATTCGGCTGTCCCCTTCACGACAGCTTCCAGATAAACGCGGATCTCGCCGTAGGTGAATGACGTTGGATTGATGTTGGTTCCGGCGCAATAAAAGTACTTGGGTTCCGTATAGTCGTTCTTGCCTGCTTTGGCGTTGGCCTGCAGCATGGCGGTGTTTTTTGCCAACGCGATTGATGTTGTCAGACCGCCACGCGAAGAACCAAAAACATACGACACCGGCATTGTGGTAGCGACGTTGGGAATGGCTTGGAATTTGATTTTTTCCTGCACCGTTGAATTGAAATCCGGTAAAGCATTGGGAGTGACAAGGCAGTTGTGAGCGGCAAGAAGGTCCTCAGCATCGGTGCTGTAGGGGGCCGACGTACCGACAGCATCGAAATATCGGCCTGCGGAATCACATGCTGTTTTATTGCTGGAGTTGGTGCCGAATTTGCAAATCGACTCGCCTGGAAAAGCAGGAGCCACAACAATATGCTTTGCTTGCAAATCGCCAAACACAGCCGCGATCTCCAAAATCGACAAACCGGCGTCTCCGGCGTGAGCATAGGCCACGACAGGGTAGGTGTTGGTTGTTGCAGTTGGAACCGAAACCAAAGCCCCATTGATGAGTGAATCTGGTGTGCCATCGGCTTTGAATCGTTTGTACTTCATCAAGTACCACTTGGCTGTGTCGATTTCGACCGGAAAGCGGATGGTTGATCCGATGGATTTTGCTTTGCCGAGTGATTCAAAAGCGACAACCTCTGCGCATCCGGTTGCACGTGCTGTTTTCAAGTGCTCTGCAGCGATGGCTTCCGTCAGATCGCCGAATGCTGCACGAGCATCGTTTGAATCGGCAAACCAGCCACTCACGGTGCGCAATGCTGTTGAAGAGCCATCGTTCAAAAGTTGCAATCTGCTGGCAAGTTGATTCCAGCGCTGAGTGGCGGCACGCACACCGTCATCATTGATATCTGCCTGGCTCAACTGATCTGCAGGTTTGGGCAACGACTTGTTCTCAGGCACAACCCCACAGGCCGGCAAAAGTGAGAGAAGCGGAAAAGCAAAATGCCGATTGCGAACAACAAAAACGAAGGCACGTTTCATGATTCGTCCATCCATTGAATTTTCGAGCACTTGAGAAAATTTGCCCGTCATCGAAAAATTCTGCAAGCTGTTGCAGTCGGGAAGTCTGGTGTTGATGGAGCTGAAATTTATGTTTTTGCAAAAATGGGATTGGGCGATTCTTGTTGCTGCCACAGTTTTTTGTTCCAGACATGTTCTGGCACAAACGCCCGAATTGCCTTCGCCTGTGCAAGAGTCAGGGGCTACGAAAGCTGCGCCTTCTGCGGTGTTGGTTGGTGAGGGCAAGACTCTTCCTGCAAGAGTTGTTCGTGGAAGACTCGTTTACAAATATGCACACGGCAGCAAAGCCTTTGCTGCTGATGGCAAAAAAGAGGAATCGGGATTCACACTTTCTGCCGGTGCGGCTGCTTTCGTTGCCGAATATGGATGGAAAGAATCGGTTTCTATACAGCTGGTGGCGCCCTATGTCGTTTCCAATCGACTTGCCATTGATGGTGAGGTTTTTCAGAAGTCATCTTTTTTTGCAAAAAAATATAATGAATTTATCGAAGCAGCGGCTGCAAAACTGGTCGGTGATGGTCTGTGTTTGACAATTGCTGCTTGCGTTTCCGGCATCAATGACAAGGGTCTTTCACTGCCTTTCAACAGCGATCTGGTGCTGCCGACGGGCGAGAAACTATCGGTGAAGGCAGGCGTGCCGATCAAGACGATTGCATCGTCGCTTGTGACCCGCGCGGCAATACCAACGAGTGGTTCAACTGGAGCAGGTGATGTTGAGTTGGGTGCACTGGTTGCAATTGCAGATCCTGGTGTCGGCATTTGGGCTCGTGATTGGCCGGTGAATTTTTCTTTGGGGGCAGGATTGCGTTTTCCGACCGGCTCGTTTTCCAGCGTTTCGGCAGCACAACGCCCCACAGGGCGCGGAACGCTTGACCTCGGTATCAGAACGAACCTTGATTGGAATGCCACGCCAGGGTTGATGCTCTCGTGGCAAAATCAATGGGAAACGGTTCTGAGGCCTGGCAAAAAAGCGCGTTCCTCGTTGCTCGACAGTTCCAAGCTCAACACCGCCGACGTCAACACGGCTGGGGCAGACGGTATTTCAAATTCATCTGAATTCACGCGTGATGATGCACGTCAAATTGGATTCCTGAAGGCTGCCTGGGCCGCAGGCAATGTGTCTGATCATTTGAGCCGAGTGCTTCTGAACGGGCAAATTAAATACGATTTCGAGCCCAAGGTGACGTTGGGTGGTCAGGAATTTTCACCCGAATCGAATCTGATTGCGCTGCAAACGGGACTGACTTTGTCTGCGATGGATTTTGCACTGCCCATGCAATGGGACGTTGACTACGAAATCCCCATGTCTGGAAAGAATCGCACGTTGGCTGCTTCCGTCGTGAGCAGCACGTTCAAGATATACGCACGTTTTTGATGAATGCGGGTTTTCAACGTCGGCCCATTGTGAGTCTTTTTTTGACAACTGTCTGATGTTTAGACAGTTGCTCTTGTTTTAAGTTCTCGGAAAGACAGAGTTTGTTTTGGCATGGGCTATGCTGCACTGCGACAAAGCGAATTCAATATTGTGCACGAGGAGGATTTCAAATGGCTGCAATCGCAAATCGGAATTTTCGACGAGTTGCTCAGGTTGTTGGCGGAGTTTCGTTGACCCTCATCTCTTTGGCTTGCGGTCGATTTGGTAGCACCAGCGGAGAATCCAATGTGCAGGATTTTACCGGCCCACAGCTCATGGGGCATGGCATGGCAGCCGGGACCGTATCGCTGACCTTTGATGATGGTCCTGGTCCTCGTACGGCTGAACTCTCGCGCTTTTTGAAAAATGAGGGGGTCCAGGCGACCTTTTTTGTCCAGGGCAATAATGCCGCCCAGTATCCTGAGGTCATCAAGCAGCTTCAGCAAGATGGCCACCTGGTTGCGAATCACTCCTACACACATCCTCGCATGACACAATCAAGCGATCCCGTTGCTGAGGTGCGCAGAACAGATGAGTTGATCAAGTCTTACGTTGATAAAGGCCACTTTCTTTTCCGCGCTCCCTACGGCGACTGGAGTTCGCGTGTTGCCACTGTCCTCAACAGCGCTGGCCTGACCAAGTATGTCGGTTCTGTTTTTTGGGATATTGGCGGCGAGCGGGTTGAGCGTGCCGACAAAACCCTTTCAGCAGCCGCAGACTGGGCTTGTTGGTCTTATGGTGATTCTGTCGAGAAATGTCTTGGAGGTTACATGAACGAAACCCGCGAACTCAATCGTGGGATCGTTTTGATGCACGATGTTCATTCGCGGACGATCGACATGACCAAGTTGATGGTCAAACAGCTCAAGCAAGAAGGTTTTGATTTCATTCGAACAGATGATGCTCCCAGCGTTGTTGCTGGACTTGAGCGCCGAACCGACAAGGGCGGAAGTCCTTTGCCAACGCCCGACGCGCTTGCGTGTCCAGAAGGATTTTCGCCAACTGCCGTTGGCACAGCGGGCGGTATGATGTGCTTGTCGGCGTCCGAGGCTCAAGGGCCTTTCACCCAGGGAATGCAGGACCTTTGCCGTGAGAAGGGCGGAGGAGATGCGTGTGCCAACGCCCGTTGGTCACGCGGCATGGCAGTCTGGCTTCACGGCCCAGGCCGTTGCCCTGCCGGCGCAGAGTTTGATGCAGAAGTAGGGGCTTGTGTTGAAGGTGAAAATGCCTTTGGCCCTTTCAGCAAGCAACAGGTGAAGCGTTGCAAAGCGCTCAGTGCGAATCCTGATTCACCGGTTTGCAACGGAAACCGCTGGAGTCGCGGGTTTTTGGCAAGCGTCGGGCAGGGGTGATTCAGTTTACTTTGATTGAGGCCGATAACTTCCGAGCCTGGCGACAAGTCGTCAGGTGATTCTGAAAAGGATGAACTGGGATGAAAAAAAGCTGTCGTGATTTTTCAAAAGTGAATGTGGTGTCATCCATCGGTGCGGGTTCTGCTTTCTTCTCTCTTGTTGCAGTGCTTCTTGTTTCCTGCAAGCCGCTCGATGCCAAGGTGTCGACTGCTGCAGACACCGCGTCCGGACAAGCTGCCTCGATAGAAACCCTGACAGCTAGAGCAAACACGGTTCTGAAAGCCAGCTTTTTTGCGGGAACGTCGGGCGAGGTAAGTTGCCCCATTCCCCAGGGGACCGTTTTGATTGTTGAATCATTGAAGCACGAAGGCATAGACCACTGGCGTCTTTTTGATCTCATGGAAGTCAGGCTTCCAACAGGCGAAGTTGCGAAGGTCAAACGCTCGTTGAATGAAGATTCCAACCAAGAAACAAAAGGAGCCGTTGAGCCAACTTCAGCCTCGGCAACCCAAGCGTCAGTTCCAACCGCAATTCCAACGGCATTGCCAACAACCTTGCCAACTGCTTCGGAAACCACGAAAACTCCGGCACAACTGCTCAACTGCAATATGCTCAATAACGACAATTTTCTGGTGGTTGCGCGCCACTTCGATCGGCTTCTGAGCAAGGCGGCGCTCCAGAGGCGACCAGATGCGGCCTCCGGTTCGAGTGAAGCTGTTGCGGTAGACGATGGAGTCTTCAGTTGGCCAACCAAGGGCCGTACGATTCGAAATGATTCGGGTGGCAGCGGATATTTTGGAGCACCGCGCGGATCAGGTCGCGGACACCAGGGGATCGATATTGTCGCCGGCGTGGGAGAACCGATTTATGCGAGTCGTGCAGGTACCATCGTTGATCCTTCTTTCGAATACTCCTACGGCAACGTTGTCGATGTGAAGCATGAAGAAGGCTATTTGAGTCGATATGCGCATTTGACGGCGTTCAGCTACAGTCATGGCGCCTATGTGGAAAAGGGTACAAAAATAGCCAGTTCTGGCCGCTCGGGGAATGCTGCGGGATACGGAATTACTCCGCACCTACATTTTGAAATCCGGCAGTACGGTCGATTGTTGAACCCTTCCAGAATGCTTCCATAATTGAAACTTCTTCTGAACGTTCTGTAAATATTCAAGCAGAAGTTACCGTAAATGCCGATAAACCCCACGCTCAAAACGTGGGGTTTATTTATGTAAAATATTTTTCGTTCTTTACTTTCGGACTGCAATTATATGAGTTTCTTCGGTTTGTAAAACCAATCTCTTGTCACTCTTTTGTCGACTTTCATCCACTGATGCATCAACCTTTGTTGAATCAAGGGGGATGCCATCATGAGTCCTGCGAAACGTGGATTTTTTTTGAGTGCTGCTGTTTTGATGGTTTGCTGTGGAAGCAAAGAATCAGTATTTTCTGCGCCACTGAGTCTCAGACAAAATAATTCAGTGACAGTGGATGCCGGGAATTCCCTTGAGGAAATTCTCGAGCCCGCAAGAACAAGGCCGGCGTGC
Organism: Pseudomonadota bacterium; assembly: GCA_039799985.1. Lineage (GTDB taxonomy): Bacteria > Bdellovibrionota_B > Oligoflexia > Silvanigrellales > Silvanigrellaceae > RFOM01. Next base: position 9,056 of record JBDLRR010000054.1, read on the forward strand.
GGGAATTATTGGTCCATGCTCGATGATGCTGATGCACCGCGCCCTGTGGTGGATCCTTCGTATCTGCGCGAGCAGGAAATTCTCTGCGGCAAATGGATGTTTTTGTCATGGGAAACAAGCGGCAAATTGCCTTTGCCCGAAATTCTGTTCAACGCGATCGAACGTTCATGGCCAGAGCGCGTGGGAACCGGTTTTGAAAAGTTGGGATTTTTGCCGAATCCAGTAGATCCTGCACGGCGGCCGTTGGGAATTGCACGCTCAACCACACGCTACACTGGTATGCCTTCTGTGAACGTGACCTGTGCGGCGTGTCATGTGGGCAAATTGCCGGATGGGCGTTACGCGATTGGTGCACCAAACACGAAGCTGGATCTGAGCACATTCAATTTGATGTCGTACTATCCTCTTTATGCTGCGATGTTGGATGCAGACAGGCAAAAGCTCCCACAGCCTGCTCAAGCTTTTTTTGCCGAACTTGAGCGCACCGAACGCAGGCGGGTTGTGGATGGAAACAACCGCATCGACTGGTCGAACCTTGTTTTCAAGTACTCGAAGATGTTGCACATGCTCAACATTGGTCCCAAAGGGCTTCCTGATGTCAAGTTTGTCGCGATGCCACCGGACCGAGACTTGCTCTCGTGGCTCAACGGAAGGCCGGGTGTTTTTAATCCTGGAGCACCGATGCTGACAATACAGCGAGAGGGAGTACCCAATCTCTCGATTCCTCAGATTTGGGGGATCACCGGCCATGAAGAGGACTTTGTTGCCGGACGTGTGGCACCACTGGGACAAACAACCAAATACGCGTCGTTGGAAAAGTTTGTTGCGTCGGCCTTGGTGTATGCCTACCAGGATTTGAACCTTGTGAGGCCACGGAATGTTCGTCCACTGGTCGCCTTTATGCGTCAGTTGCAGGCGCCGCAACAACAGCAGTCTGTATCTCCAAAGTTGATTGAGACTGGTCAGGGGATTTTCAATTCGGCCTGTGCTCAATGTCATGATGGGGCGGCAGGGGAATCGACACGTCTATTTGCGGCAGAGACGGTCGGGAGTCCCAAGGCTCTGGAAAATGCGCGCCAGGGCTATAAGGCAACAACCCCAATCGCAAAACTGATTGATGATTTGAGTTTGCAATTGGCTGCAGATCTCAAGCCACAGCCTGAAGGTATTCGCAGTCGCCGCCTGACGGGTATTTGGACCCGCAGGGATTTGATGATCGATGGCTCTGTTGAAAATCTGGATGACCTCTTTTGCAAGTCACGGGCTGGAAGAAAATTTGAAGGTTCACCACACGGTGACCTTTGCACCAATTTTGACGACAGCGAAAAAGAAGCCCTGATGGGATATCTTGGTACTCTGTGAGAACTCTGCGTCTGTTTTGAGTGACGCTTTTCTTGGGCTTTTCAGTAAAGTCAAAACAAGGAAATGAGATGCTTTTGTATTCAACCAGTTTGCCGTTTTCGCGCACGCTCATATTGGCTGGAATTTTGGGTGTCTCCTGTCTTTCCCGCATGGCGGGGGCTGATGCCTCATTCACGGGTGGGCTCGGAGTCGCGGTCCACAGCAATGGGGTCTATTCACCTCTTGTGAATGTCAGCATGGGTGGCGAACGATGGAAGTTTGATGCGAATGTTTCAGGATATTCTGAATCAAAAACGCAAGTCACTCACCTTCTTGCAGGCGCACTCTATGTGGCCCCGCTGACTCCCGGAAAGGCGCTGGCACTTGAGGCCGGGTTGGGGACGTTGCTTGCGCAAACAAAGGTAAACAGCGAAAGCGAAAAAATGTACAGCCTGGCGGTCCCGCTGGGAATCAATTGGACGATCTTTAGGACGTCTGCTTTTGTTTTTGAGGCAAACTGGAAATCCTGGATCTTCTCGCAACCGACTTACCTTCCGCCACTGGCAATTCTGAGTCACGACAGATTCACCACTCTGACCATGGCTGCGGGGGTTGCACTATGAAGCAGACCAGGTTGGTGTTTTTACTCGTGAGTGCCATTGTTGTGGCGCAGTCGCAGGTGATTCTTGCTGCGGGTCACAAATTGGCTGTCGGAGCATCTGCGGCAAGCGGTGGTTCAAATCCCATCACGTTCAGTCCTTCCGAATTTTCCTATACGTACATCAATTCAAGCCGAGATCGTGAGTTTGTGGTTGGTCTTGCACCGGGCATTGGCTATGCTGTGAGGTTCAACCCATACAGGACTGTGTCTGTTTCACTTGGTGGAATCGCAGCCATCAGCAATACGCTTTACGCCGGAATCTACAGTGGTTTTGGATGGGAAATTTGGTGCCCGTCAACTTGGATTTGCATGAATTTCGACTATCGCACCTCGACGGCACTCTACAGCCACAAAACAAGAATTTCGGGCCTGAGCACCGTGAGTCTGGGAGGCACTCTATGGACAAACTGAAACCATGGCTTGTCGCAGTTCAGTTGTTCTTTCCTTTTGTCGCGTCGGCATATGTGTTTGACAGCGATCCTTACACTGGCAGCCCCGTGCGGCAGAATGTTAGTGCAGAAAATTCCAAAGTTTATTTTCGCATCAGCGGTTCAGCTCCTGCTTTCAAAAATAAAGAACGCTTTCTCGACGGAAAATATGCGAACACAGACGACAGCAATTTTTTCAAGGCTGTTGTCATGGAAGCGATGCAAAAGTGGAATGAGGTTGAAGACTCATTTGTTGAATTGGTACTTGCTGCAGCAGAGGGGCCTGGTGCAAATCCATCCGACAACATCAATAACATTGCCATTGGTTCTGGCTCATGGAGTGATGCCGGTTCTGCGCTGCCTGTGAGCGGAAAAACGGAGGCAGATGCGCAGTTCATTGTGGATTGCGACATTACCCTTGACGAAGACACCAACCCGGAAACTTTTTCGCGGACCGTTCTGCATGAGCTTGGTCATTGCCTGGGCCTTCGTCACAATCACTATTCAACGAAGTCGGTGATGAGTTATGCGGATCTTGGTAAAAAATTTGCACTTTCACTGGATGACAAGGCAGGAGTGACGGTCCTTTACCCCGTGAACTACGAAAAACGCAAGAATTTGGTTCCTGTTTGTGGAAGTTTGGCACACAAAGCTGGAAGTAGTTCTGAGTGGAAAAATTTGTCTGCTTTGATTTTGTTTTTGCCGCTCGCTGTTTTGCTCTTTTTGAGTTTTCCGGCAGGGAACAAAAAACGATCTGAATTTGGGGAGATTGAATGAATCAGTCTCTTGGCTTTCCGTTCCTTTTTTCGTTTTTAATTTGGGGATGCAACACCAAATCCAGCTCCAGTGATGTGAGTGGGTATGGCTTGCAGAAAACAGCATTCACAAGCAGGAATGTTGGAGTCTGCTGGGAAAACCGAAGCAAATCCGATGTTGAATTACGCCTTCTCAGGACCGAGCTTGAGCAGTATATTCGAACAGAATTCGATCGCACTGTGGTGCGGCTTGAAGGCTGGAAAGACTGTACGGATCCAGTTCCTCTTAAGAATGAAGTCCGCATTACCTGGTGGGATCAAGGCGAGTCTCCTGGTCTCATGGTGGATGGTCAAAGCCAAATTGGAAACGGCGCAATCTATGGCCCGCGTTTAAAGCCATTGCAGCAAGTCGTGGAATCAAAGGTCAAAGCTGCGCCCACGTTTGCCCTGAACAGCGAAGCATGGCGTGAGAATCTGGCACTTCGTGGACGCGCTGTGACGATTGCTGATATCAAATCAAAAGCGTTGCATGAATTCGGACATGCAGTGGGCTTGCTGCATGAGCACCTCCGAGAAGACAGCTCCTGCGACAAAAAAGAAAACGTTGCAATGCATATGAAATACTGGAGCAAAGCCGAGGAGGGATTGGCAGCTGTCATGGCATCAATTGTTAAGACCAAAGCGTTCGATGCTGACTCGGTCATGAATTATTGTCAGCTGGAACGGTTTCAGGCCACGGGGCGCGTGGTTCGATTCTCTGAGGGTGATATTCAAACAATCAATCAGCTTTACGCTGCGTCTTCTGTTCGTTGACAGTTGCGTTAAGAATTATGTTTTGATTCAAAACCAACAAGAACAAGAAAGTTCCTCAGGGGTTTTCGGTTGGCTGTTGCAAAGCATTTTGCCCGTTTGTGCAGCCCGAACACGGCCGTTGCTGTACTCGGCGCGTTCAATTTCTTCGGTGGAAACTTCGCCCGGATTGAAAGGCTTCTCTGCCAACGACATCGTTCGTGTCCCGGGTTTGCCTCCTGCATCAAGGGTTTTCTTTTCCCAATCAAGGACGAAGTTTTTGGCTTCTTCCCATGACATCTCGGGTTTTTCCGGCCAAATTGCAGTGCCGTAGCCGTCCGGATTCGAGAGTGCAAACGTATAACCCAACACAGAGTATTTCGGAGGCAATTCGAAATTCCAACGGATGGAAATTTGGATCCCTTTGTCGCCGAGCTTCCAATACTGGTTCCAGTCCACAACGTGTGAAGTTGCCGATGGCCAGCGTGATTGTCCGTCACTGTGGCTAAAGGGCTCAGCCCAATCAGTGGGGTGCGTGTTGGCAGCTGACGCACGCTTATGGTTTTTGCATGCGGGCTTGAACAGTAGCGACTGCTTTTCTTTTTGCTGAAGTCCCTGGTGCTGCGGGCCCCATTCGACTGGTGTGAAAAACACCGCACGCGTAAAGTTGATTTCATTGTCGAGTTGACTGTTTTCCACCAGCGTCCGTGTGTTTTCCGGGTCGTCTGTCCCACCTTGAGCGTCGCTGGTGTTGCTTGAACCCGGTCTTCCCTGTTGGGACGTTGAAGTCATGGAATTGTTGGCAATGCCAGGTGAGTTGTTGCCTGTGGTCGCGGGTGTTTTGTCGGCACCGGACTGTGAATGATCTGGACCTTGCTGGGGGGCAGATGCGGGTTGCATCCACCAGAAGTACCATCCACCGAGCGCAACAGCGGCAAGCACGCCAGCCGCTGTGAGCCATGATTTTCCTGAACGAGACATTGCGTATGACCTCTGTTGGTTTTCCCGATAATCAGAGGATAACGTGATTGGTCAGGAACTTCGAGGTGTCGTGTTCAAGAATCCCACGAATCGCCTCGCGACTGTCGGTTTGGTTGGAAAGCCCGGCCACCATTGTGCGCAGCGAAAACGCCCTGAGTGCATCATGCACGCTCAGTGTTCCCTCAGCGGAATTCTTTCTGCCGGTGAATGGAAAAATATC
>JBDLRR010000055.1:0-3803 GCA_039799985.1 Pseudomonadota bacterium
AACTATGTCGCACGTCAGGTCAGAAGATTTGTCGCGTCTCGGGCTTCAAATGGGAGTCCTTGCCGCAACTTTTTCACAGCAGCCAAGCGCGATGCGTGCGGCACAAATCAGGCGCGCCGAACGGGCACTGGTGGCGATGGAAGAGTTTGCCCGCGGTCCCCTTCCCGAGGAAGCAAACCAGTGGTTGAGGGCAAAGGATGCATATCGCGTTTTGCGGGGTCGGCTCGCGGAATTCGAGAAACTCAAGCAAGAGATGCAAATACTTCAATCTGAAATTGACGACCTGACAAAGACTTTGCGGCTTTGGAATGGACTGCAGGAAGCAGAACGGCAAAAATTCCAGCAGAATCATGCACGCGCAAAACAATTCGTTGAACAGAATCTTGCTGTGGCTGAGTCGCACATTTTGCACAAGTACTCCCGATACAAAGCACTCAACCGGCTGATGCCATATGCCGACAATGCGGAACACCTTTGCGATTCCATTTTCCATTTTCAAAATCGCATCCGATATGAAGAAAACATCCAGAAAATTGAGCAGCGCCGGGAAAATGCGCTTGAACGACTTGCGTCCGTCAAGCGTGGTTTCAATCTGGCATTGTTCATGTGCGTCCTGATTGTCAGCCTTCCGCTTTGTGTCCCGGTGGCATTCAGCCTTTGGAACCGCAGACGTGAAATCGAGCACCAGCTTGCAAATATGCTCGAGTCGCAGAGACGCGAGGAACGTCGACTGCAGATTGCGGACGAGGGTGTCATAGCAGCCGAGGAAATTCGCGAGATTTTGGGCGATGTCCCGTTGGAAACAGTGCGCAGAACTCTTGAAGAATTGCGTGAGCTGAGGTCTGAATTCCAACGCGTTGAAAAAAATCCATCTGTAACAGCCGCACTCGTATCATTCATGGATCTTTACAAGCCAAGGTTGCGTGAGTTGTTTGGTGATGTGCCAGATGACATGGCGATTGCTTTCGGCTGGTTCAAGGATGAAGTTGATCGTGTATTGAACGTTGAGGCCGAGCGCTCAACACTCATGGCTCAACTGAACGAGATGACTGCTTCATCGCGTCGCTTGGTCAAAGGACACGGAGAGGCCATTCTCCGCGACAGCCATGATCGGGTAAGAAAGCTCATCGAAGACAACTTCAATGTGTCAATTGCCGAGGATTACAAAGTTGAACTCGCGGGGCACTTTGGACGTTTGCCGTCGCTGCTGCAGTCGGCGCGGGTTTTGTTGAGCCGGGTCAGTCACGGGCAGGTTGTGGATGAATCACTCATGAGGGATGTCTATCGTTGGGCATTGACTCTTGAGTCGAATTTCAATGCAATGTCACTCGAACTGCAGCTGGTTGAGCAGATTGTGAATTTTGAAGCCGAAATATCACTCGAGGAGAAATCCGTCTCATGATCAGAATATCAACCGTTTTGTCGACCATCACTTTTCTTTCGTTCACGACCAATCCGTCTGCGCAAGCCGAGGTCAAAAATGGCACGGCAATCACATTCGATTTTCAAGGGCGGCAAATTCAGTTTTATGGAATCTATACGCCATCAAAATCAAATCAGAAGGCGCAGGGACTTGATGCTGAAATTGTTGCAAGAAGAAACGGGATTGCGCACTTGACTTCGTTTCTGACAAACAGCTGCGCAGGTGCCCAGTCTGGTCAGGATTCCGAGAATTCTGCTTCTCCGTCCTGGCAAGGTGCAGTCAAATCTCAAGGAAGTGAAATCTACTCGAACGGTGTGTTGAAAATCTCTTTGGTTGCGCCAATCAAGGATGTTCTCAAAGAGACTGTGAAAAAGAAATCCCAGTCACTGAAGGCTAAAGATGGTTCGCCACTGGCATTGAAACTTCCAAAAGTTCCGGCGTCAGTGCTGAAGTGCGGCATGCTCACACTGACTCTTGGTGGTCGAACAGTGGCGCTCAATCCGTTGTCAGGATCGTCAGACTCAGGCGCGAAAGTGGTGAATCTGTCTTTGGACGGATCGTCAGCAGTGAAGCCAGCAGGTGCAGGTGACCTCGCTTTGCTAGAGGCTTCAAATTTGTTTCATGCCAGCGATGCCGAGGAAAGCCAGAAGGCTTCCCTCAACGGTAAGGAAACTTCGGGTCAACCAGTGCCAGCGAACTCGGCACCGGTGCAATCTGGAACAGCCAACGACAGTACACAACCGGCTCGTTGATCAAGGGTAAGTTTTCATGTCTGTTGCGTTGCTGCCATTGGCGATGTTTTTGATCAACGAGTCGACCCGCGACGTTTACGTGTTGCCGCCTGAAGCCGCGGCGCAGTTGCCCGGCGTCAAGCCATGCGCCGCGATTAACTCGAATATTTCGGCCAACGTCTTCTCACCCGCGACGCTTGATCAAATGTGCACATTGCTTGCTCAAAGCTTGTTGCCCAAAGTGAATTCGGTTGCCAAAACAACCTGGTCGGTGGACAGCGCCAAGGCGATTGGTACGGCGATTCTGGCATTGCAGTCAGCTCCCGGATTGCGTACCGAGTCGCCGGTATGGCCCCCCGAGATTCCATTCAGCATGGCGGGGTTGACGTCTACCAATGGAATGAATTTGGTGTTTGGCATCAAGATTGCCGACAAAACGCCTGCGCTCGTGGAGCGTGTGGATGTCTGGTCGAATGTCGACGGACGTTTCACCCGCGTTTACTGGAGTAGGTCGATGAATGATCCGACCTACAATTCATCTCAAGCCCGCATCGTCCAGCGTGTTGGCTCTTACATCAGCAGAGCTTGGAAAGCGCAATCGCCTCAGACTGAAAAGCCCGAAACTTTGAAAATTATTGTCGACAAAAAAATCTCCGAAAAAGAGATGGCAATTGTGGAAAGTGTGCTAAAGGCCTACTCCAAAGGGGCATCCGAATCAGCTGTTTCACCAATTGAGGTGCGCAAAGAAGGCATCATTTTCAGAACGCCGACAAACAAAAGCAAGCAGGCCGATGTCGTGACCAGATTGGCACGCGAATTGCCAGCGCTCAAGACTCAAGCGGTGAATGATGGTTCAGTTGATGTGAGCGTCATGCTGTCTGCCCCAAATTGACGGGGTCTGCGATGTCAAACAGTGATCATCTCCACGGGCAAAAGCAACACTCTGCAGCCTTGGTTTTTAATTTCATATACGATCTTTTAATTGCCAAAAAGACCAAGCCAAGTGTGGTTTTTTTTATTGATTTATTTACCGATAATGCGCGCGTTGAAGGCTTGGGAATTCCGCAGGAAGTGTGTGCCAATCACGCGCTACTTGCTGGCGAGTGCCTTTATCTTCAATCGCTTGCGTTTTTGACGGATGAACAAACTGATGAATTGGCTTCTTTGCGAGAAAAATTGAATGCCGATTGGTTGAAGATTATTTCTGATGCTGGTCATCACGAGTTTTTCAAAAGTGCAGACTGTCATTCAACGCTCGAAAAGTGCGATTCGTTGTTTTTGAGTCAGCTCGAGTGGATGAAAGATGTTGGATTCGAATTTTGTTCGAAGCATCATCGAAGTCTGATTTTGTCTGAAAGTCCTGTTTTTGAGTTTTTGGAAATAGGTTGAATCTCATGGAATACAAACAAGTTTGGCGCTTCTACGTGCAAAGGCCCGAGAATGATTCGGTTGGGCAAGAAGTACATTTGGATTCTGATGAAGTGCATTTTGCCCATGCAGTTTTACGTCTTTCGCCAGGTGAGAAGGTTGAACTCGCCGATGGCAATGGCTGGACGTCGAGAGCATTTCTAAAACGTGTCGACAAAAAAGCAGTCCTGGCGGAGCTGGGCGAAAGCAACCTGCATTCTCCTTTGCCGCGAAAGATTGCT
>JBDLRR010000056.1:0-6334 GCA_039799985.1 Pseudomonadota bacterium
AAATCCAGTTACCCTGGAATCGCATTGTTTGCTTTGAGCGTGACGTTCTGTTCATTCGACTGGATCATGTCTATCAACCCACATTTTGCGACCACGATGTTCGGCGTTTACTACTTCGCGGGCTGCATCATGTCGGTTTACGCACTCATGCTGCTCACATCGCTGTCCGTTCGCGGCGGTTCCAAAATGGGCAACTACATCACCATCGAGCACATCCACGACCTCGGAAAATTGATGTTCGGCTTCAACGTCTTCTGGACCTACATTGCCTTCTCCCAGTACTTCCTGATTTGGTACGGCAATATTCCAGAAGAAACCGAGTTTTACGCAATGCGTTCGTTGGGCGAACATGGCTCGCACTGGCTGCCTTGGGGTATCGCCCTGATGGTGGGACACTTTGCAGTACCTTTCCTGCTTCTGATGTCTCGTCACATCAAGCGTAATCCAAAACTGATTGGCCTTGGCGCAACGTGGATGCTGATCATTCACTACGTCGACATCCATTGGCTCATTCGGCCCAACTGGCACAGTGAATTGAACCATTTCGGACTGTTCGACATTCTGACCCTGGTCGGTATCGGTGGATTGTTCTTTGGAACAGCAACTCTTTTGATGAATCGCAAGAGTCTGCTGCCGCAAAAGGACCCGCGCTTGGCAGAATCACTCGCCTTCGAAAACATGTGAGGTAGGGGATACAAAATGGAAAACAAAACCCTTGATCAACATCATCAGACGGCTGGACAGACGGCTATCGAGCCTGACAATCTGCCCGTCAAGAGTATTGCTTGGTTTGTGGTTGCGCTGGTGGTGATTGTTGTTGGCACTTTTGTGGCAGTCAATCAGTTGTATTGGGTCACCAGCACAAGTCTGGTGCAGACAACTGAACTGGATGTTCCAAACAAGCTGTTGACCTCAGTCAACGAAGCCGACAAACAAGTCCTCGAAAATTACGGTGAAATCGACAAGCAAAAAGGTGTTTACCAATTGCCAATCGACGAAGCCATCAAGCTTTATGTGAAGAAAAACGGCAACTGAGCCGGGAGAATGGGTCCGTTGATGTTTGGAATGATTGCAGCACAAAAAACAACCAAACTTTCTTCGCTTTCGTGGCTGAAGATTTGTTTTTGTTTGTTAGTTGTTGCTGCTGCATCGAACATGAAGTTGGCCGTGGCGGCCGACGCACAGGAACAGAATGAAAAGATTGACGCATCACGCGTTGACCTTCAGACGCCCAAAAAACTCGAAAACGTGACGATTGTCGAGAAGCTGGGAACAACTCTTCCTGTGAAAGAACTTTTCTTCCGCCAGTCTTCTTCAGGACCTGCTCTTTCATTCGACTCTTTCCTTCAACCAGCTCTTCCGACCTTGTTGACGCTCAACTACTTCCAATGCACTGCCCTGTGCTCTTTGCAGCTGAACGCATTGGTTGATGGTCTCAAAAAGCTTGATTACCTCCCGGGCCGCGACTTCAACCTAGTCACAGTGAGTTTCGACACTCGCAACTCACCCGAGCTCGCGCAATCCAAACAAGAAAATTATCTCAAGAGCCTTGGCCGCGAAGGTGCAGGTTGGAAGTTTTTGGTCGGAGAACAAAAGCACATCGATGCACTGACAGATGCAGTCGGTTTCCAATATCGATACGACAAAGAGTCTGATCAATTTGCCCACAGCGCGGCGATTTTCTTTTTGTCGCCTGACTTCAAAGTGTCACGCTATCTTTACGGCTTGCAGTATCCACCGCGTGATTTGAAATTTGCGCTGCTGGACGCATCCAAAGGCAAGTTGGGCTCGACTCTCGAGAAACTTATCCTGCGTTGTTTTCATTTCGATGAGCTCGCAGGAAAATACACGCCGATCGCTATGAATTCGATGCGATTGGCGGGAATCTCTTTCTGCATCATATTATTGGTTTTGGTTTTTGTCCTTTTTCGTCGAGAAAAGGCGCTTCATCGCGAGGAGTACGCACAGTGAACCTTGGCTTTGCTCTTGGACATATGATGGCGCAGGCTGCAAACACCGGCTCGTGGTGGAAGCCCATTCAGGCTTCTGCACATGCTGCATCGGTTGACAGCCTGTTCAACTTCATCATGTACCTTTGTTTCTTTTTCTTTGTCCTGATTGTCGGCGCAATGGTTTACTTCATAGTGAAGTACCGCCGCAAAGGCGATGCTCCTGAAAAAACCAGTCCCATCAAAGGCAACCACACTCTCGAGATTGTCTGGAGTGTGATTCCCACTATCCTCCTGGTGATTATCTTCGCCTGGGGATTCAAGGACTGGCTGGCCATTGCTGTCGTTCCAAACAATGCAATGGAAGTGCGGGTGACGGGCCAAAAATGGAACTGGACCTTCACCTATCCCAAAGAAGGCATTGTTTCGTCGGATCTGGTTGTGCCCGCGGGTCAACCAATTAAACTTGTGATGACGTCCTCGGACGTTCTTCACAGCTTTTACATCCCCGACTTCCGCATCAAGCGTGACGTGGTTCCGGGCCGCTACACTGTGCTTTGGTTTGAACCCAGCGAACCTGCCACACACCAGATTTACTGTACCGAGTATTGCGGAACCTCGCACTCCAACATGCTCTCCAAGGTTAAAGTTCTCGACAGCGCGAAATACGAAGAATGGATCGCCAACGGTGGCGAAGAGGGTGGTGCTTCGGCTGTTCCCTTGGCAGAAAAAGGTCAAAAGCTCTATGAAGCGCGCGGCTGTGTGGCTTGCCACTCGGTCGACGGTAGCCCCAAAGTCGGCCCGACCTGGAAGGGTCTTTTCGGCAAACCTCATAAGTTTGCCGACGGAACAGAGATGGCGGCCACCGACGAAAACTACATTCGAGAATCGATTCTTGTTCCCGGTGCCAAGGTTGTTGCAGGCTATGCAAACGTCATGCCCAGCTACCAAGGACAGCTGAACGACAAGCAGATTGAAGCCATCATCGAATACATCAAGACACTGAAGTGAGAGGTCTGCCCATGGAAAGCAACCGCAACAACGCTCCCCAGTCGGCACAAGCTGCCACGGCCGGTGCCGAGCCAAACTACATCAATGCCCACAAAGGCATCTGGTCTTGGATGACCACCGTCGACCACAAACGCCTTGGACTCATGTATCTTGTCGGCGTTCTCGGGTTTTTCGCAGTTGGTGGGATTTTCGCACTTTTGGTTCGAACCCAACTCTTGGGCCCCATCTTCAAGGGCGCTTCCGGTAAAGAGGAATGGCTTTTTAGCGGCGACACCTACAACAAGCTGTTTACCCTTCACGGCGCGGTGATGGTCTTTCTCGTGATCATTCCCTCCATCCCTGCAAGCTTGGGCAACTTCTTTTTGCCTCTCATGCTGGGTGCAAAAGACGTGGCGTTCCCCAAGCTCAACTTGATGAGCTTCTATGTTTACATTTTGGGTGGCCTGTTTCTTCTGTTCTCAATTGCGACAGGCGCGGTTGACACAGGTTGGACGTTCTACACGCCTTACTCGTCGTCAACCTCGACTTCCGTCGTGTCGGCTGTCATGGGCGTGTTCATTCTTGGTTTCTCGTCCATCCTCACCGGTGTGAACTTTATCGTAACCATCCACAAAATGCGTGCGCCTGGACTTACCTGGATCCGCTTGCCTCTGTTTGTTTGGGCGCAGTATGCAACCTCGCTCATTCAGGTTCTGGCAACCCCCGTTCTGGCCATCACGCTCATGCTGCTCGCAATTGAACGCACCATGGGAATTGGAATCTTTGATCCCAAACTTGGCGGCGACCCTGTGCTCTTCCAGCACTTCTTCTGGTTCTACTCGCACCCCGCGGTGTACATCATGATTCTCCCTGCTTTCGGGGTCATCTCTGAAATCATCACCGTCAACAGCCGCAAGCAGATTTTCGGATACAAGGCGATTGCGATGTCGAGCGTGGCCATTGCAGTGATCGGCTTTCTTGTTTGGGGCCACCACATGTTCACAAGTGGCCAGTCTGAACTCGCTTCGGCAGTGTTCTCGTTCCTGACCTTCGCCGTCGCAGTGCCAACGGCCATCAAGGTGTTCAGCTGGGTCGCAACGATGTACGGCGGCTCGATCCGTCTGAACTCTGCAATGTGGTATGGGCTTGCGTTCTTGTTCCTTTTCACGATCGGTGGTTTGACGGGTCTTTTCCTCGGAACCCTTTCGGTCGACATTCACCTTCACGACACCTACTTTGTGGTTGCTCACTTCCACTACGTGATGATGGGCGGAACAATGACAGCCTTTGTGGGTGCATTGCATCACTGGTGGCCCAAGATGACCGGCCGCATGCTCAATGAGTTCTGGGGCAAGGTGAGCTGCTTTTTCGTCTTCACAGGCTTCAACTTGACGTTCTTCTCGCAGTTCCTTTTGGGAACCAAGGGAATGCCTCGTCGTTACGCCAATTACCTCCCCGAGTTCCAGACCTGGCACCAGATCTCGACAATCGGCTCTTACTTGCTCGGATTGGGTTTCTTCATCACTCTTATTTACATGATTCAATCGCTCATCAACGGTGAAAAAGCGCCAAAGAATCCATGGGGTGCGCGCACACTCGAGTGGGAAACAGATTCACCTCCCATCGAGCACAACTTCCACGTTCAACCTGTGGTCAAGCACGGCCCTTACGAGTTCCCAGAGATCGACCACTCCATGGCCAACGGCGGAGGACACTGAAACATGACGCAACAATCATCCTCGCACGCAGCAACGGCTGGGAATCACCACCCGAAGTATCTGGCCCATCACTTTGAATCGATGGCGCAGCAGAATGCTTCCGGCAAGTTGGGAATGTGGCTTTTCCTCGGTCAGGAAGTGCTTTTCTTCAGCGGTCTGTTTCTGGCGTACATCCTTGCTCGAATTTTCTACCCCGAGACGTTCTTGGCAGCCCATGAACTCCTCGACTGGAAACTTGGTGCATTGAACACAATCTTCCTGCTCACCAGCTCGCTGACCATGGCACTCGCGGTGCGCGGTGCACAAGTCAACAGCAAGCCGCAGATGTTCTACAACATCCTTGCAACTTTTGTGCTGGGCGGCGCGTTCATGGTCGTCAAGTATGTCGAATACTCACACAAGTTCCACGACGGTTTGTTGCCTGGTCACTTCTTTGATGCTGCCAAAGCAATGCACAATGGCGTTCCTGCAAATATCCCTGGTGCACCCGCCATCTTCTTTGCCATCTATTTCACAATGACGGGCACACACGGCTTGCACGTTCTCATCGGCATGTTGCTCATGTTGTGGCTGCTGGTGCGCATCAATCGTGGCGACTTCAACTCAGAAAACCACGTCTACCTCGAAAACGTTGGCCTTTACTGGCACATCGTCGACTTGATCTGGATTTTCCTGTTCCCACTTCTTTATCTTGTGCGCTGATCGGGAGGCCCAAAAGACATGTTTCAAAAACTGCGCAATCTTGCATTGAAATCCGCATCAGCATCCCACTCCGGTGGTCACGGCGACGAGCCACATGTGTTGCCACTGTCGACTTATTTCGCTGTGTTTGGAGCTTTGTTGGTTCTGACGGTTCTCACCGTCGTGGTTTCCGTCATTGGCCTTCCACAGCCCACCGCCATCATCGTCGCCATGATCGTTGCTGCAGCCAAAGCCACTCTTGTGGTTTTGTGGTTCATGCACCTCAAGTTCGATGACCGCTTCTACAGCCTGATTTTTGTCATCTCGCTGTTGTTCCTCGTGTTGTTCTTTGCGTTCACATCGTTTGATGTACTGACCCGCGGCAAAGTGAACCCCGAAGAAAGCGGCTTCTCGCAAGACGGGCTACATCTGCGTCAAGAGTTCATGAAGAAGTAATTTCTTTGGTCATCAAATTGTCGGCAGGCCCATTGCTCACAATGCGCCTGCCGAATTCTTTTCTTGTATTCGATTTTCAGGCCATACTGGATGCATTCCATCGGGGTGCACATCATGTCTATTTCAATTCGCCAACTCTTCTTTTCAGCGATTCTTGTTGCGTCTCTTGCCTGTAGCCTCGGCGCCAACGCCCAGGATCGCAAAAACGAGGAAACTGCAGAAGAAGATCAGGCGAAAGGCGAAAACACTGCCGAGGAGCAGGCAATCGTACTGAAGCAGAATGAATGCAATATTATCCTGAAAAATGCTGCTTCCCTTGCAGAAAATCAAAAAGTGAAACTCAGCAAATCGGAAACCCTGACAGGCACTGCCGTGGTCCGTAAAATCAATGCAAACGGCACGGCTCAGGCAACTCTCAGCAAAAAGGTTTGTGCCAAAGACTTTGTTGGTGCAACTGTAGAACCGATACAATCCAATAGTACACAGGAAACAACTCGAGCGGATTCCTCGAACTCAGAAAAACTGCCGCCGGGTGTCGGT
>JBDLRR010000057.1:0-13830 GCA_039799985.1 Pseudomonadota bacterium
AACGTCAAGAATGTCGAGGTCGTCCTGGTTCACCATTCGGTCTTCAACACCGAAGCCGAAATGGTTGATGTTGCGATCAAGCTCAAGGAGCGAAAGAAGGTCACGGTCATATTCGTTTCCAAGAGCGAGCAGGATCTCATTGCTTCTTATCGTGAAAAAATGTCGTTGTACGAAGAAATGGATGATTACGTTTCTTCACCGCCTGATCCAACGGAACTCTTCAGAAAGCTTCAGAAGGTTGCCTCAGTTGAAGGAAGAGCTGCAAAGCGTTTTAACGTGGATGTTGGGGTGAAAGTAACGCGAGTTGATTCCCTTGAGGAGTATGATGCTCTTTTGGATGATTTGAGTTTGGTTGGTTGCGGGCTCAGCTTCAAGGAAAATTTGGGATTCCGCAGAGACGAACAGCTCAGGATCAAGCTTCCGCTCTTCCAATTTGGGCTCTTTCACCCGCAGTACGGTGACTTTTTGAAACTTGCACTGAGGGTCCGACGACTTTCAATACGCGGACAGTCGATTGGATGTTCCATCGAGCATCTGACCTCGATGCAGCATGATTGTCTTGTGAACCTGCTCGAAGACATCATGCACAGACAAAGAATGGCGAAACTTGTATCCAAAGACAAAAAGGGAGCGCAACTCAATGCAAGGTAAATCGGCTATCCTGTTGAACTCGATTTTGCTTGGAGCCATATTCGGTTTCGTCGGTTGCGTGAATCCTCCCGAGCGCAGCTCAGGCGTGACACCGCGTGTCACCGGAACTCCCTCAACGTCTCCTGATACGTCTGGAACTCAGTTGCCGGTTGATGAACCGCCTCCTGTCGCGACCATAGCCACAGAGAATCAAACCGGTGTGGCCGGCAAGGTCAAAATCAAATATTGGTTGAACAAAACCGACAACAACAATTGTCTGACGATTCAACCTGTCGGCTCTGCGTCTATTTCTGCGAAATGTTCTGCGGAAGTTGTTGAAATGAAGGATTGGGTTTCGCAGGAAGTTGCATCAGGTGCGGGCGGCACGCTCAAGGCAACAATCAAAATCGACACCACCGAGAAAACAACCGCAAGGACGTTCGCGAGCGCGAGCGACAATACGGGCGAAAACGCATGGCGATGGCGGTGCGTCAAGAGCCCAGATCCTTACACCAAGGAGATCGTTCATACTGTTTGCTATGAAGATGGAAATTCGGCAGCCAAAACGTTCGAGTCGGCAGACCTTTTCGTTCAGTTTGCGGGCGCCAGTAGTGTGGATCTCTTCGGCGTGCAATGCGCTTCCGGTGCCGATATAGACAAGGTCAAGTGCACGCCGAAATGAAGAAAGACGAACTCAGTGTTCGGTGATTTTCTTGAGTTCGTCTTTGAAGATTGGAACAGCCTGGAACAGGTCGGCCACGATCCCGTAATCGGCTTTCTGGAAGATCGGAGCATCGGGATCGGTATTCACGGCGACGATGACCTTTGAAGTTCTCATGCCCGCAAGATGCTGAATGGAACCCGAGATACCGAATGCCATGTACAGATTCGGATTGACCGTCTTGCCTGTTTGTCCCACCTGCATGTCATGTGGTGCGTAGCCGGAATCCACGGCTGCACGGGAGGCTCCAACGGTCGCTCCAACAACGTCTGCAAGGTCATGAAGGATCTTGAAGTTGTCTGAATTGCCCATTGCACGCCCACCCGAAATGATCAGGCTGGCTTCTGTCAGGTCTGGCTTTTCAGACTTGCCTTTGCGAACTTCAACAATCTTCGACTTCATCGCAGATGCATTCAAATTTGGCGCGAACTTTTCTACGACAGGCTCGGCCGAAGCGTTCAGGACTTCGCTTGGCACGACGTTCGGGCGCAAAGTTGCAAAGGTCAGCGAAGTCTGACTGCAGACTTCGGCGATGCACTTTCCTGCATACATGGGGCGGCGAGCTACGACTTTCTCAGCTTCGAGTCCCAACGAGATGACGTCGGTCAACATGCCGGCCTTGTGGCGCAAGGCAAGGCGTGGAAAGAAGTCGCGCCCCGTGGGCGAGGCTGGTCCGAGGACCAAATTATAGCCGTTGGATTGAACCAGCTGGCTGATGGTTTGAATGTGCGGTTCGCATTGGTAGGTGTTTGTCTCTGCTGTTTCCACAACAAAGATTTTAGTTGCACCAAACGTCGCCAGGGCTTTTGCATGGCTTGCGCAACCTTCGCCCAGCAAAACGGCATGAAGGTTGTCTGTTTTTCCACCCAACAGACGGCGCGCCTCGGTCAGAAGTTCAGCGGCTGTCGACTTGAGTTTTCCATTGCGAACTTCTGCGTAAACAAGAATTTTCATTTTTGTATCTCCGAATGCTCTCTGGTTCTCAAATCACTTTTGCTTCGCTGCGGAGCAGCCCGACAACCTTCTTGACCATGTCTGGGAGTGGTTCACCCTTGAAGACCTTACCCGGTGATTTTTCTGCCGGCAGGGCATAGCCACGAACCGACACCAACGGAGATTCGCTCACGAGCTCATTCAGTTTCTTTTCCGCCAAAGGTTTCTTTTTGGCCTTCATGATTCCGGGCAGTGGCGGGAATCGAGGCTCGTTGAGGCTTTTGTGGGCGCCCAGAACCATTGGTGCCTGAACGTCGTAGACTTCAACCATGCCGCCTTCGACTTCTCGTTCGACGCGTGCAGCCTGGCCACCGTTTTGCCACTCAACTTTGGTGACAACTTGAATATGGGGCATGGAGCACAATTCTGCGACCATCGGGCCGACGTGAGCGGCATCGTCATCAATGGCCTTTTGACCAAGAAACACGACGTCCGGCTTTTCTTCGGCGATGACTTTCGAAAGAGCCGTCGAAACCGTGAACGAATCGAGTTCCCCAGTGTGTCCTTCCGTGTTGATCCAGACACCCCGGTCTATTCCCATTGCCATTGCCTTGCGCATGGCCTCTTGAACACGGGATGGTCCCATGCTGACCACGACGCTTTCGCCTGTCATTTTTTCCTGGGTGCGGACAGCTTCTTCGATAGCGAATTCGTCGTAAGGGTTCACCATGTACTTGAATTCAGCGTCATCGAGTGACTTGCCTCCGCCAGCAAGTTTGATTTTGGTTTCCGTATCCGGAACGTGTTTCACAAGGACAAGTATTTTCACAAGTTCCTCCGTTCATGGCCGTGTCGTACATCCCGCGAGTCTACATATTTTCCCACCCCAGTCAAAAAATATGCTGTGGAAAAGGCTACTTTTGCGCCGATAAGACAGTGCGGTGAGTTGTGGCAAAAGAATGACTGTTCTGGAGTTTCGGATGAAGAAGAACGAACGGGCCAAAATGGTGGTTTCTATTGTCGCCGTCGTTGTTTCGTTCGCATTTCTGGCTCAGACGCTGTTCCCTGATGAGGGTGATCAATTACTTCTGAAATTACAGAGCATGTGGGACACCGCACTGCATCCTGAAAATTCCGATACCCAAACGTTCAGTACGACAAAAAAACGAGACCGCAGCAAAGACAATGTCGGGGCCTCTGGAGAAACTTTGAACCTTGAGTCTTCGGTTGGCCTTGAGAGTTTGAGTGATGAAATGGTCGAGGACAGCCTTTGGGAGGAAGGTATCAACAGGGCACGTCCTGAAGGCGTCAGGAGTGGTCAGGCTGTCCTGGAGGCCTTGAATGAAATTGAAGGTTGGAGTCCAATCGAAAACGGCTACAACGCGAATCGGTTGAGAATGTACCTGCGCTACCCCAAACTTTGGGTTCGCTTGAGTGCTTTTGCATTTGCGCTGAAGGCAAAGGTTTTGAGTCCGGGCGAAGAATCCAGGCTCGCTCGTCTCATCACACTCAAGAACCGCGACAATCCGGCCCAGATTTCAAGATTCCTTCTGCGCTACGAACGCAAGGATCCTAACCTTTACGAGCAACTTCAAAAGAGACTTGTTCAACCGAATGAACAAAATCTTGAAGAGCCGCCAGAGCTGGAGATAGAGGAGGACAGCGCCGATGCTTCGTAGCATCAGTGCTGCTGCCAAGTTTTATTCAGGATGTCCTTCGAGCGCAGTGATGTTTGCACCGGTGATTTTCACCTTCACGAGCTTGCCGAGCAGATCCCGTGGTGACGCAACCTTGACCAATCTTCCTTCATAGGTGCGTCCGTACCAGCTGTGTTCTTCTTTGCTGTTGCGGTACAACACGAGAACTTCACGCGGCATGCCAACTTCGGCCAGGTTCTGACGTTCGGTTTCTGCCCTCTGCAACGCCAGGAGTTTTTGCAGACGAGCGTCTTTGACGTCTTCTGGAACCTGATCATGGAAGCGTGTTGCAGGTGTTCCCTTTCGCGGAGAATATTTGAACGCATAAATAAATGCGTATTTCATTTGTCTGACGAGTTCGAGAGTTTCTTCGAACTCGTCCTCGGTTTCGCCTGGGAATCCGACGATGATGTCGGTGCTGAAAGCAACATCAGGGCGGACGTTGCGGATCCACTGGACACGCTCAAGATATTCCTCGCGCGTGTACTGTCGATTCATGCGGTCGAGGATACGATTCGAGCCTGCCTGAACCGGCAGGTGGAACGCGTTGCAGACTTTCGGCAATTCAGCAAAAGCTTTGGCCAATGAAGGGGTAAAGTCATGCGGGTTTGAAGTTGTGAATCGAATGCGCTGGACGCCCTCGATTTCTGAGACTTTGTAAAGGAGTTCAGCAAAGGGAAGTTGTGCGTCGGGAGGCAATTGAGCTGCTGTTGGAGGCTGATTTTCGAGGAAGTCCAATCCGTACGAGTTCACGTTTTGGCCAAGAAGAACGATTTCCTTGATGCCTTTGCTGACGTAAAACTTAACTTCTTCGAGAATTTCATCGAGCTTTCGGCTCTTCTCGCGTCCGCGGGTGTAAGGGACGACGCAGAATGTGCAGAAGTTGTTGCAGCCTTTGATGATGTTTACGTATTTGCTGACCTCATTCTTGTTCTCGTCAAGATACGGCGGAACAACATCGATAGGAATCGAGTATCCGCCCTCCTTGATGAAACTTGCTTCCACCAGGGGTTGCTGCACGCCAAATGCGCGATGCTCTTTTTTCACTTCTGCTTTGGTGACAACTTCTTCGAGAAGGCCGGGCAGCTGTTCGATTTGGTCCGGACCAATGATCAGGTCAACGAATGGAACTTCTTTGCTGAGTTGTTTGGCCTCTGCTTGGGCCACGCAGCCCGTCACTGCGAGGATGAGATCAGGATTTTTGCTTTTCAGTGGACGAATTTCACCCAGGCGGCTGACCAATTTGTGGCGAGCTTTTTCACGGATGTGGCATGTGTTGAGCAACACCAAATCAGCCTCTTCCAACACTTCAGTGGGTCGGTAATTGCATGTTCCCAAGAGTCCCAGCATTCGTTCAGTGTCGGCCACGTTCATCTGGCAGCCCCACGTTTGAACGTAAACCTTTTTGAGCCAAGCCTGATTTTCGTTGCCGACATCGGGGTAGCTGACTTGCGGTTTGGGCATGTATTTAGCAAAGGGGTTCTCACCACTTCCGGAACCGCTTTCATCCAGATGCTGCGCTACAACGAATTTGAAGAACATGTTGTCGGTTCCCTTTTTTGAAGCAGAGGATTAACGCCGGCCTTTGGCGCGTGCCTTTTTTTCTTCTTTTTTCTTTTTCCGTTGGCGGTTGATTTCGGCCAGGTCTTGAGTCGACAAGCCTCCAGCGCGTCCACCACCCGGTAAGCCACCCATCATGCCTGGCATGCCAGGCATGCCGCCAAATCCTCCGAGGCCGCCGAGACCGCCTCCTTTCATCATTTTGGCCATGTTGGCAAGCTGATTCAGCCCACCCATTCCTGGAATTTTGCCGAGCAGGCCGCCGCCCAGTCCTCCGCTGAAAAGTCCCATCATCTGCTTCATCTGCATGAATCTTTCGACAAGATCCTTGACGTCCTTTTCGGTACGGCCGGAACCGCGCGCAATTCGCAGCTGGCGTGAGCGACCTTCTGGAGTTTTGGGCAACAGCAGATCAGGGTTTGTTCTTTCTGCACGGGTCATCGAGTGGACTATGGCAGCCACGCGCAGCATCTCGCGGTCGTCAATCTTGCTGAGATCACCTGAGTTGAGTTGTCCGGCCAGCGGCGTCTTCGCAATAATGTCTTTAAGTGGCCCCATTTTTTGGATACTTTGCAGCATTCCAAGAAAGTCGTCGAAGTTGAATTGGCCTTCCATCATCCTGCTGGCACTGCGGGCAGCTTCTTCTTCGTCGATGGCTTTCGAAAAATCCTGCATCAAGCCAACGACATCACCCATCCCGAGAATACGGGTTGCCATTCCTTCCGGACGGAATTCTTCGAGTCGTTCAAGAGACTCGCCAACACCCGTGAAAAGGATGTTTTTTCCGGTGACTTTTTTGATCGACAGAGCAGCACCGCCACGGGTATCGCCGTCGAGTTTTGTAAGGACGACACCGGTGATGTTCACTCGAGAATCGAAGGCACTGGCAGTGCGCACAGCGTCTTGACCGATCATGGCATCAATCACCAACAACACGTTTTGCGGGTTCACTGCCGTTTTGATGTCTTCAATTTCGTTCATCAGTGTTTCATCGATGGCAAGGCGACCTGCGGTGTCGATGATGACAAGGTCGAGCCATTCCTGGCGTGCAAATTCGAGGCCCTTTCTGGCAATCTCGACTGCATTGTTCGTCTCGAGCGTAAACACCGGCACATCGATGCGTTCACCCAGAACTTTCAGCTGTTCGCGTGCGGCCGGCCGATAGACATCTGCCGCGACCAGCAACGGACGCATTTTTTGTGTTTCTTTCAATAGCCGAGCGAGCTTGGCTGCATGTGTGGTTTTACCCGCACCCTGCAGACCCACGAGCATGATGACGGTCGGGCCTTTTTCGTTGCGAATGATGCGCGCCTGTTCACCGCCAAGAAGCTGCAGAAGTTCCTCGTGGCAAAGGTTGATGAAGTGGTCTCCAGCTGAGACTTTCAGGTCGGCCGATTTGGATTTTGTGTGAACAACAGAGCCCAGCGCCGAGTTGCGGACGCTCTCGAGAAACGATTTTACGACTCCGAAATCGACGTCTGCATCGAGAAGGCTTCTTCTGACCGTATCCAACGCAGGAGCAATGTTGTCCTCGGTGAGTCTGGTTTGTCCCTTGAGTTTGAGGGATGCGTCTTTAAAGCCTTGTGTAACAATATCAAACATAAGTGTGACCTTTGCTGAGCTCGGATGCGATCATGCCTGCGGAGGTATAGCTTCAGCTCCAAGGTCGGTCAAACACCTTGATGACTTTATATCAGACTGATTTTATTGTATTTTTTAAGATCCTTTGATGACCCGCAGTCTCATTCCGGGCTGTGGGGTTGGAATCTGGGGTTCAGAGGTCTGCTCTTGGGCCGAGGCGGGGCTCGTTGCGCGAGGTGCTTTTTCGAGTGCTGAAGATACGGCATCCTTGAGCGCATCCATGAACAATTGGGTTCGGACAATGCTCTCACGCACGGCGTCTTCGCCGAGGAGTTCACGGATTTCGCGAACAAACTGGTCGGCAAATGCAGCTTGAGTGAGAAGATGTCCAGCAAGCTCGTTGGAAAGCGTATGGTCGTCAATTTGAAAAGCGCGGGCGATTTCGACGAAATGGGCGCGGGAACATTTTTGCGAAGATTCCTCGCGGGCCTCCCTGAAAAACAAAGTCCAGCACCGAAGTTGGTCGTCGCGATTGAACTCGATACAGACATCCAGCTCTTCCATCGATTTGAGAACGATAAAAAGCCTGTCGTCGAGCGAAGTCCTTTCGAATGCGTCGACCATTTCCTGCAGAGACAAATTCATATGGATTGCCTTTGGAACCCGATGCGTGAAAGTCTCAATTCGAGTGCCTCCAGGATCGTTTCTCTCATGAATTCATGAGTTGACGAAATCGCACCCTGTATCGTGTGAAGATCGGCTTGTGAAAAAGATCCGTTCGCGGATTTGTTTTGCCCATTCACACTTCTGAAGCATTGCTCGAGAAGATTTTCGAGATAGACGAGTTTGCTCAAATACAATTCGTATCGCACATTCAGGTCGAGTGAATGTTCGATGGGATTCAAAAGCTCGTCGAGCAATTCGACATAGAGCTCGTAAGAGATTTCGGCTGATGCCGGCTTGACGGGACTTCTTGCCATCAAACACCTCCTTTGGATTCATCCAGACATTTGGAGGCCCTTCACCCCCCTCTTGGTCAGGTTCGGAATTTGATGAATTTTTTTGAGAAGTGGGTGTCAATTGCTTTGAACTGGGCAAATATTTTTCAGAAAAGTTTTGCGGTGGAGGGGGGAAAGTCCGTGTTTGAGAAGCGCATCTCGGTGCTTTTCGGTGCCGTAGCCGCGATGCTCATTGAAAAAGTAAGACGGGAACTGGCTGGAGTACATTTCCATCCACCGGTCGCGCACAACTTTTGCAATCACCGAACTCGCAGAGATGCTTTTGAGCAGGTCATCGCCCTTTGTGATCATGATTTGCGGCGTCTGGGCCCAGCGATGCGACAAAGCGAGAGGTCGATGGCCATCAAAAAACAGGGCTGCGGGTGATATTTCTGCATCAATTCCTTCCAATGCCCTGGCTGCGGCCAAGTTCAAAGCAGCAACGATACCCAGAGAATCAATTTCCGCGGAACTCGAGAAGCCAATGTGTGCAGAGCAAAGCATGTAAGTCGTGAATTCCGATTTTTTTCTGTTGCTGGTTTTGCTCGAGAGTTGGTCCTGTAAATTCTGCGCGGTCCATTTAAACTGGTGAATGGGGTAGCGAAGATTTTTGAGGCTCAATTCGACAGTCGTTTTTTTTAATGAAGAGGGATCCACCGGAGGCAAATCCTTGTTTCCAAAAATCGTGAAGAATTTTTCCTTGAGTGCTGATTCGAATGCCAGTTCTCGTGAAGCTGCGGTCATCTTTTTGCTGTCGCGCAACCCACCCACCCATTCAACAAACGAATCATTGAGTAGCTCTTTGGTCCACAGTGTGGCGCATACCACCACGGGCCCGGCAACACAGCCTCTGCCAACTTCATCAATCGAAATGAATGAAGTCGGGCTCTTCGGCCCGTCAACGGGTGCGAAAAGTGTCTGATTCTTTTGGGTGTGCTGGTCACGCAACAAAGCCGAGAGAAGAAAACTCTCGGCTTTGTGGAGTTCACGGTTTGCTCTTTCAGCAGTGACGCTCGACTTTTTAGCCATTGGCGATCGAGTCGATAGCCTTGAGGATCGTTTGTTTCGGGTGATTACCGACCAGGTCGCCGACTTTTTGACCGTTTTTGATGAAGGCCAGGAAAGGAATATTTCGGATGTTGAATTGGGCCGCGAGTTGTGGCTCATCTTCAACGTTCACCTTGCAGACCTTGATTTTGCCTTGTCGTTCTTGAGCGACTTCTTCAAGAGTGGGTGCCAATGCAACACACGGGCCACACCAGTCTGCCCAAAAATCCACCAGGACAGGAATGTTGCTTTCCAAAACTTCGGTTTGAAAATTTTTCTCGGTGACATGCATGACGAGGTCTGACATCGGGCATACTCCTCAAAGTGGTACAAGACGACTATCGTGCGGCACCCTAGCGCGGAGCGGCCGGAAGTTCAAATTGATGCTGGGGGATCAGGGACGATGGCGAGAGTGCCGGAGATGGACAAAACTGCTGCAGGCTTGGGAGTTTTGAGCCACCCGGCCATGATCTATGCCGTTGCCTTCCTTTTGGTGAAATGCGTCTCTGTCGTTTTCGGGTCTGAAATTCTTGGGCATTTTGCCGTCGCTGGCGTGTTGGTGTGCTTGCCTTTGTTGTTCAGGAGGCACCATGCCCTGCGCTCATTCAATATCCTCGAGTCGGCTAAGACACCTTGGGCTGGAATGGTTTGCCTGATCTACGTTGTGCTACCCCTGACATTGTTGGTGCTTTTCTACCCGAATGAGTGGTTGCGCGCCCGTATGGAGTTTCAAGGTTGGATTTTCAGTGCGGCGGGACTTTCGGCAATATTTCTTGCACCTCTCGCAGAAGAGTTCTTTTTTCGAGGTTGGCTGCTGGATGCTCAACTGAAGAGGGCGAATGCCGCATCCAGGGCCGGCGGAAAAATTCCGTTGATGGATGCATTGCAGATTTGTTACCTCAACGGATTGTTGTTTTGGTTGATGCATTTTCCCATACCGGCCAATTTTGTTGCGCTGTGGGGTGATGCGCTCTCCAGGGGGATGATTCCACTTTCACCTGGACCATTCCTTCTGGGACTGACAACGGCAGCCATGACAATTTCAAGCGGCACACCGCGATCTGCGCTCATTTTTCATGTTTTGGCGAATTCGTTGGGCCCTCTCTGGTGGCCATTGCTGAGTGACCAAAATGTGCGATCATTTTTTTACTTCTGAATGTTGAACTCAGCCGGCCTGATTGTGTCTTGTGCCAGCTCCAGTTTCGTAATCGAATTTGCCGCGATAACGTTCTCCGAGTAATTGGCGGACTTCTTCGGTACTTGTCATGCGCAATACCAGGGCAGCAAGTTGTTCGGCCTCGCCGATGTTGATGTTTCTGATGATGTCTTTGAGCAAAGGAATGGATGTGCTTCTTGCCGACAGATGCCGGCAACCCAGGCCTGCCAAAAGTTCCGTTGCGACGGGATCGGATGCCAATTCACCACAGAGACTGATACTCATTTCAAACTTCGTCTGCTGGTCGAAAATCGACTTCAGAGCCCGCAAGACTGCGGGGTGAAAAGAACTGGACTGAACAGCTGCATTGGGATCACTTCGTTCGAGACAAAGAAGATGCTGGGTCAAGTCGTTGGATCCTATGCTGAGAAAGTCGCACTCGCTGCAGAGGTGATCAAGCATCATCAGAGCCGAAGGTGTTTCAACCATTGCTCCAATCTGCGGGAAGTGAAGTCCAGCGCGTTCTTCGACAGGAATCTCATTCCAGATTTGCTGGGCCTTTCGCTTGACGATTCGAATCTCCTCGATGTCTGTCACGAATGGAATGAGGATACGAATGTTTGACTTGATGTTGGCTCTGATGAGCGAATGAAGTTGCATCTCAAGGATTGATTTTTCTGCCAAAAGAAAACGGATACCGCGCAGCCCATATGGCCCGGCTGGGTGTTCATGGCCTTGCGGGTAAGGTTTGTCGCCACCTGCATCCAGCAACCTGATTGTCACCCATTTCGGAGCCAACGCCGATGCCGTCAGCCGAAAAAACACCTCTGATTCATGGAGGGTTGGTGTTGATGTCGATGTGAGATGAAGAAATTCTGTTCTGAGTAGTCCAACGCCTTCTGCACCAGAGGCAAGTAGTTCTTTGCTCTCAACAGGTCCATCAGAGTTGGCCGAAACCGAAATACGCTCGCCATCGAGTGTGCGTGCAATTGAACCAGCTTTTGCCTTGAGCTTCTGGCTCATCATCAAATCGACAGCGCGTCTTGCTTCCGTTTTGCGGACCTCGGAGCGACTGGGATTGATCACAACAACAGCCTCTGCGGTGTCCAGAATTGCGATTTGTCCATCGTGACATCGATTCAAAATTCCGTTCACGGCAAACATGGTTGGTATGTTGAGACTTCTTGCCAATATGGCAGCATGGCTCAGTTCTGCACCTTGTTCCGCGATGATTCCTGAAACCCGGGCTTGGTGAAACAGAATGATGTCTTGAGGAGTCGGCGAATCGACAACAACAATTCTATCTTTCAAGTGTTCAAATTTTTGTTGCGGATTTGAGCTGGCAAGCGCACCCACAAGAAATTCTTTGCAGGCAACAACATCCATGCTTTTTTCACGCAGGTAATCATCGACTGACGCTGCAATCTTGTTTGCTGCGTCGGAGAAAACTTTTTCGATTGCTGATGAGGAATCAAGGTGTTCTTCGAAAACGAGTTTTTTGATGTGTTCGACGATGATTTCGTCGGTAAGCAAAAGCTCATAGCCTTCCATGACTGAATTCAGCGCACTTTTCTGGTGATCGTCCGAGGCATCCGACAGCACTTCACCAATTTTTTCCAAAGCGCCAAATTGTGCATTCAGAAAGCGAAACCATTCTTGATCCGGAGTCAACGCCGCAGCAATTGCACTACTGGACGGCGCAGTCTGGCCGCCTTTGATTAACCTAGCGACCACCAGCCCGTTGCATATAGGGACCCCGAGGAGAGTCTTCCTGGAACTCGCCTTCATTTGCCTCCTTCGGCTCGGCAAAATCTGTGTCAAACAGAGATTTAACAGCCTTCAGAAGTTCATCGGCACGAGGTCCCCGACAGATGAGTTCAATTTCGCAATCGCGTCCTGCACCGAGGCTCAAAATTGACAAAAGCGAGTGTCCTACAGCCCTGGAATCGTTGGACAAGCAGTGCAGCTCCAAAACCGTGGGGCGATGCGCCTGTGCGCATTTAACGATGCTGACCCCGGGTCTTGCATGAAGTCCCAAAGGATTCATTACCTTGACTCTGGCTTTGTGCTCAGTCACGCGTCACTCCCTGTCGAAATGCCTATGCTCGATTTTAAGATTCGGCAGAATCGGTCGTAATCTTTTGCCTAATTCCTCAACAATAGCGACACTCCTGTGTTTTCCGCCTGTGCAGCCTATCCCGACGCCAAGGTATCGTTTGCCCTCCGCCCGGTACAAAGGAATCAAAAAACTCAGCAAGTCTGACGTTTTTTCCAAGAAAATAGACACTTGAGGGTCTTTCAGAACGAATTTCGACACTTCCTGACTCAGACCGGTGAGGGGGCGAAGCTGCGGAACATAGTGGGGATTCGGAAAACATCTCACGTCGAAAAATGTGTCGAGGTCCACCGGGGCCCCGTGTTTGAAGCCAAAAGAGGCCAGCAAGACCGAGATCTCTAGTTCTCCGGCAGAAGGGGAATAGTTGTGGAGGATGATCTGTCTCAGCATTTGTGACGAAACTTTGCTGGTGTTGATCACCCGCGTCGCCAAAGTTCGGACGGGTTCGAGGATCTCGGCATCCAGTGAAATTGCCTCGGCCAGTGAATCGGCTTTGTGCCCCCCTGCTGTCTGCGAGAGTGGGTGGGTACGGCGAGTTTCGCGAAATCGATTGAGGAGGACGTCGTCATCAGCTTCGAGGAATAAAAGTTCAACTTGAGCGATGGCGTTCAGCTGTGTCCAAACTTGCGACAACGTTGCAGGCATTGTTTTGTCGCGTGCATCCAAAGCCAGTGCGACCAGCGGCGTATGAAACTGATGAGTCGCAATCGCGTCTATGAAACCAGGGAGCAGCAGCGCAGGCAGGTTGTCGACACAGTGAAAGCCGATGTCTTCGAGGGCTCGCAGGGCGACACTCTTTCCGGAGCCGGCCATGCCGCTGATGATGATAATCTTAGAAAGAGCCCGCAATTCTTTGTTCTGCATCAACTCTCCAGATTCTGTTGGGTCTCAGGAAGACAACCCCAGCTTGTGTTCTTCTTCCTTGCGCAAGATCTCGAGGATCTCTTTTGCCGAACCGGTGCTGGTCAGCCTTTCGCGCATGCTCGCGGAACGCATGAGCCGACAAATCGTCGATATCAATTGTAAATAATTCGCATCACCCGGACGAGGGGTGCTGGGACTGATGACGGTAAAAAAGAGAGTTGAGTTCAAGTTGTCCAGGGCGTTGAATGGAATGCCCTGTTCCGATTTTCCAAACAAAACGATGATGCGGTCTGCCGAATCTATCGTGGCATGCGGAATCGCAACACCATGGTCAGCTCCGGTGCTGGCCTTTTGCTCGCGTTCGAGCAATTTGCTGTGGAGTTCCATCAGGTCGATTGAAGGCGTGGCTCGGCTGAGGTGGGTTGCAATTTCGAGCAGCACAGATGGTTTGTCATGGGCCTTGAGGTCTGGCGCAATCCATTCGAGTTTCATGTAATCTGTGACCCGACAGGCCATTCACTCACCTC
>JBDLRR010000058.1:0-5148 GCA_039799985.1 Pseudomonadota bacterium
CACGACGAGCACGAATGACGGCACGGCCGCCGCGGGTTTTCATGCGGACCAGGAAGCCATGGGTTCTTTTGCGGCGAACCACGGAAGGCTGATATGTGCGTTTCATTTGAAGCAACTCCTATGGGTGAACCGTCAAGTGTAGCCTGTCAACAGGGTTTTCCGCAAAAATTACTGCCTGCAAGCCCTGTGGATAACTATCCGCCTCGGGTAGAATACGGCCATGCTTCAACACGACTGGCAGGCCTGCCTCACCCACTTCTCCAGACTTCTTCCAGACCAGCAATACAAGACCTGGGTGGTGCCGCTGGTGCCACTGTCGTTGGACACATCCGAACAGCCTGCACGTTTGTCTTTGGGTGCGCCAAACCGGTTTAAACAAGACTGGGCCCGTGAGAACCTGGTAGAACCCATGCGACTGTGGTGGCAGACCCACCTTGGTCACGGGGTTCAGATCGACATTTCCTTGGTCGAGGACGCAGCCAAAACCGGGGTGGTTGAAGCAAATGCACCGAGCGCGCCGCCACCGGACACTTCAAAGGCAGCGCAACCACCCGCGAAAGATCCAGCGCGGTTAAACCATGACTGGACCTTCGACAATTTTGTTCCAGGAAAAGCGAACCAGTTGGCTCGAGCAGCCGCCCTGCAAGTGTCTGAAAACCCCGGCTCTGGATACAACCCACTGTTTCTATACGGTGGGGTTGGCCTGGGGAAGAGTCACTTAATTCATGCAGTCGGCAACCAGATGTTCAAGCGCAACCCGCAGACACGCATCCGTTACATCCATGCGGAGGCCTACGTCAGCGATGTGGTCCGGGCGTATCAACGCAAATCATTCGATGACATCAAGCTTTACTACCATTCTCTGGATTTGCTTCTCATTGATGACATTCAGTTTTTTGCTGGCAAAACCCGGACCCAGGAAGAGTTTTTCTACACCTTTGAGGCCCTGGTCGCCGCAAAGAAACAAATCATCATCACCAGCGACACCTATCCATCTGAACTCAACGGCATCGACACCCGTTTGATCAGCCGATTTGGTTCTGGCCTAACGGTGGCCATCGAACCGCCAGAACTCGAGATGCGTGTTGCAATTCTGCTTAAAAAAGCTGAGCAAGAAAATTTGGCGCTGTCCGAAGACGAGGCTTTTTTCATTGCACGGCAACTCAAATCGAATGTGCGAGAGCTCGAGGGTGCGCTACGGAAGGTTATTGCCTATTGCCACTTCCATCAGGTGTCGCCCTCGCTAGAAGTGGTCAAGGAGGCCCTGCGAGATCTCCTCTCCATTCAGAAGACCTCTGTTTCCATTGAGAACATTCAAAAGGTGGTGGCGGATTATTACAAGATCAAGGTGGCTGACATGTATTCAAAACGTCGACCAGCCAACATTGCGCATCCCAGGCAGGTGGCCATGTATCTCGCCAAAGAACTCACACAGAAAAGTCTCCCAGACATTGGCGACTCTTTTGGTGGACGCGACCACACCACCGTGCTGCATGCGGTTCGAAAAATCTCTGAACAACGACAACACAACACGGATTTAAATCGGGCCATCCACATTTTGGAGCAACACATCCGTGGATAAACCTGTTTACAACCCTGTTCAGATCTTGTGGACAACCTACACAAAAAGCTATGTGCAATTTGTGAACAACATGAATAACTCCCTTTTTCAAGGACGGTTATCCCAACACTTCTTTCATTTCACAATGGTTCTACCAACGCCGAGAAGAACAATTTCCGTATAAGCATCAACGCTTTGAAACACTTGTCCCCACGCACTCGAATCACCTACTACTACGACTACTCTTAAAAATATGATCCTGATCAAAGCTCAAAGAGATGCACTGCTAAGACCCCTACAGATGGTCACAGGCATTGTTGAACGTCGAAACACGCTTCCAATTTTGTCCAATGTGTTGATTCGCAAGACGGGTGCAACCGTTGCCTTTGTTGCCACCGACATTGAAATGCAGATCACCACCTTTGGTGAAATTGGTCATGGGCCGGATGACTTCGCCATCACCGTCTCTGCAAAAAAGCTACTCGATATTCTGAGAGCACTTCACGCCGATCATGAAGTCACCATTTCCTTTGCAAACCAAAAGCTATCGATTGCGCAAGGCAAATCTAAATTCAGTCTACAAACCTTGGGCGCAGATGAATTCCCCACGGTCACGCCAGCACCGCAATACACCGCACAAACAGTGCTGTCGCAACAAGACTTCAAGCGTTGCCTCCACCTGGTGCAATTTGCCATGGCCCAACAAGACATTCGGTACTACCTCAATGGCATGCTGCTGGTGCTTTTACCAGACGCTTTGAAAACCGTTGCAACAGATGGGCATCGGCTGTCTTATCAGGCTGTAAAGATTGATCAAACAGGTTCCATCGAGGTCATCATCCCAAGAAAGGTCATCACTGAACTTCAGAAGATTCTGAATGACACAACGGATTCTGTCGAGATTTCTCTCACCAGCAATCAGGTGCTGTTTAAGTTTGGTCAGATTGAAATATTGTCCAAGCTCATCGAAGGAAAGTTTCCAGACTACGACCGTGTGATTCCCAAAGGGCACACGAAACACATCCCGCTTTCAAGAGAAACGTTTTTACAATCCTTGTCTCGCGTGGCCATCCTTACCACAGACAAATTCAAAGGCGTGCGTCTATCGCTACAAGACCACACCTTACGGCTCACGGCCACCAACGCAGAACAAGAAGAGGCCGTTGAGGAACTGGATGTTGAATATGAGGGAGAGCTCTTGGAGATTGGATTCAACGTTCAGTATTTGCTCGACGTCTTGTCCGTCCTTAAAGAGGAAAAAGTCATTCTCTCCTTGCAAGACACCAATGCCAGTGCATTGATCACCACGCCAACGGATGAATCCTTCCGTTATGTGGTCATGCCGATGCGAATCTAAGAAAGCAAAAAAAGATGTCAGAAAACGATCAGAACAAGGAATACGGCGCATCGTCCATCAAGATGCTCAAAGGCTTGGAGGCCGTTCGCAAACGGCCTGGCATGTACATTGGCGACACCCATGACGGCACCGGTTTGCATCACATGGTCTTTGAGGTGGTGGACAACGCCATTGACGAAGCCTTGGCTGGCCATTGCGACGACATTGTTGTCACTATTCATACAGACAATTCCATCTCTGTCACAGACAACGGACGAGGCATTCCGACCGATATCCACGAAGACGATGAATTAAAGCGCTCGGCAGCAGAAATCGTGATGACCGAGCTCCACGCAGGCGGCAAGTTCGACCAGAACAGCTATAAGGTTTCAGGCGGACTGCACGGTGTTGGTGTGTCTGTGGTGAATGCACTTTCAGATTGGTTGCGATTGTCGATCCGTCGCAATGGGCAGTTGCACACCATGGAGTTTCGACGTGGAGAACGTGTTGCGCCCTTGTCGATTCAAGGCACCACCGATCGCCGGGGAACGGAGGTTCATTTTCTGGCCAGTGAAGAAACCTTTGGAAAGGTTGAATTTCATTTTGATATCTTGGCCAAACGTCTTCGTGAACTGAGTTTCCTTAACAATGGCATCAAGATCCGATTGCTGGATCAACGCGAAGGCAAGGAAGAGAACTTTGCGTTTTCGGGTGGCGTTTCAGGTTTTGTGAGCTATATCAATAAAACCAAAACCACATTGCACCCGCATGTCTTCCATGCCATAGGCGCCAAAGAAGGTGTGTCTGTTGAAGTGGCCATGCAATGGAACGACTCTTACAACGAGCAAGTCCTGTGCTTCACCAATAACATTCCCCAACGCGATGGCGGCACCCACCTGACGGGCCTTCGTGCCGCCATGACACGGGTGATCAACAAATACATTCAGGATGAAGACCTGGCCAAGAAGGCCAAGGTCGAAACCACCGGTGACGACATGCGCGAAGGGCTCACCTGTGTCTTGTCGGTGAAGGTTCCAGAGCCGAAATTCTCATCGCAGACCAAAGAGAAATTGGTGTCCAGCGAAGTTCGGCAGCCGGTGGAAGACCTGGTTGGCAAAATGTTGGAAACTTTTTTGTTGGAAAACCCAGTCGACGCGAAATCGATCTGCGGCAAGATTGTTGACGCAGCCCGTGCCCGCGAAGCAGCCCGCAAGGCCCGTGACATGACACGGCGCAAAGGGGTGCTGGATTCCTTTGGGCTATCTGGAAAGTTGGCTGATTGCCAGGAGCGCGACCCAGCCAAAGCCGAACTTTATTTGGTGGAGGGCGATTCCGCCGGGGGCTCCGCCAAGCAGGGCCGCGACCGCAAATACCAAGCCATTTTGCCGCTAAAAGGCAAAATCTTGAACGTTGAAAAGGCGCGATTCGACAAGCTCATTGCCTCTCAAGAAATTGTCACGCTCATCCAAACCCTGGGCACGGGCATTGGAAAAGAAGAATATGACCCGAACAAACTGCGCTATCACCGCATCATCATCATGACCGATGCCGACGTCGATGGCAGCCACATTCGCACCCTGTTGCTCACGTTCTTTTATCGGCAAATGCCGGAATTGGTCGAGCGTGGCCACATCTACATTGCACAACCGCCGTTGTACAAGATCAAGGTGGGCAAGGAAGAGCGATACATCAAAGACGACGACGCCATGCAGGCGACCATGATGACGCTTGCGCTGCGTGATGCGAGTCTACTGCTGCCAGAAGGCGCGGCTCCTGTTGAGGGAACCCTGGCCGAGTTGGCCGCCCTTTACTTGAAGGCCCGAAGTGTTGTTGATCGCTTGTCCAGAATTTTGGACGAAACAGTGCTCACAGCGGTATTGCATGGTGTGGCGCTTGATTTGTCGTCGAACGAGGCAGCCATTTCAACCAGCCAACAACTCACCCATTGGCTCGTCAAGCATCTGCCCGCTGGCGCAGTGACGCCAAAGATTTTTGCTGAATTCAACAATGCGCAAGAGACCTGGTCGATTCGTGTGGAGCGGCATCATCATGGCAACCTGAAGCATTGTGTGATCGACCACGATTTCGTTCACGGCGAAGACCATCGCATCATTGCGTTGGCGAGCCAACGGTTGTCCTCTGCCACCCCGGCCGGCACCAAGGTGCAACGTGGCACGGGTGAACAGGCCAAGCAGCATGAGGTGGCGTCCTTCTCAGAGGCCATGGACTGGCTCATGAAAGAAGCGGAGCG
>JBDLRR010000059.1:0-4831 GCA_039799985.1 Pseudomonadota bacterium
AGCTCCACTCATCACGTCGTGTTTTTTGTTCAAGTTGCGCGAGCCCACGGCAGGAGGCGAAGACGTTGTGTTGTATGCCGATGCGGGTGTTGTGCCACAGCCCAGCGACGCGCAGCTGGTGCAGATCGCCGATTTGGCCTCCGAAGCTTTTTCCCGCTGGACGGGGCGTGAGCCGAGGGTCGGCTTCTTGAGTTTTTCAACCATGGGCAGCGCAGAACACGCCGACGTTCAAAAAGTCAGACGAGCGGCGAATACTTTCTCGCAAAAAAATCCGAGTGTGGTGTCGGAAGGCGAACTCCAGTTCGATGCCGCAGTGGTCCCCGAAGTGGCACTCCGCAAGAATCCGGCATCGCGGCTTGCCGGACGCACCAATGTTTTTGTTTTCCCGGACCTCGATGCCGGCAACATCGCCTACAAAATCACCCAAAGGCTCGCCGGTGCCGAGGCATGGGGACCCCTTTTGCTCGGAACTGCCAAGCCTTTTTCTGATTTGTCGCGCGGGGCCACTGCACAAGACATTGCCCACGTTGCATTGTTGACCTTGGCGCTGCGGCCAAAACTCTGAATTTGCTACAAAACTTGTTATCCTTGCACGATTTTCGGAATCGTGTACTTTGGCGAATCGTTCTAAGAACACTTATCTGCAAGAGGTGTAGTCAGTATGAGCAACGTGTTCACGCATGTGGAAACTCTCGGCCACGAACAAATCGTTTACTGCAACGATCCTCAATCTGGCCTGCGCGCCATTATCGGTATCCACGACACCAATCTGGGACCGGCATTGGGCGGAACCCGCTTGTGGCATTACACCTCTGAAGAAGACGCTCTGCGCGACGTGCTGCGCTTGAGCCGCGGCATGACCTACAAAGCTGCCTGCGCCGGCCTCGCCCTGGGCGGCGGCAAGGCCGTCATCATCGCGCGTCCCGAGCAAAAGAACGAAGCCATGTTCCGCGCCTTCGGACGTTTTGTGAATTCACTGCAAGGTCGCTACATCACAGCTGAAGACGTCAACACCAATGTGACCGACATGAACTTTGTCCGTCTCGAAACCAAATTTGTGACCGGCGTTGCGCCTGCACTGGGTGGGTCGGGAGACCCAAGCCCCGTGACTGCACTTGGCGTCTTCGCGGGCCTTAAGGCGGCTGTTGAAGTTCGCATGGGCCGCAAAGATCTCAAGGGTCTGCGCGTGGCTGTTCAGGGCGTCGGCAACGTTGGAAAGTATTTGTGCCAGTACCTCCATGAGGAAGGCGCGAAGCTCTTTGTCAACGACATCAACGCCGAACGCGTTCAGGAAATGGTCAGCAAGTATCAGGCTGTGGCTGTGACCGACGCAGAGCTTTATTCACTTGACATGGACGTGTTTGCTCCTTGCGCTTTGGGTGCCATTCTCAATTCCAAAACCATTCCCCAGCTCAAGGCGCAAATCATCGCCGGCGGCGCAAACAACCAGCTGGAAGACGAAAAGATTCACGGCAAAATGCTGCAGGACAAGAAGATCGTCTATTGCCCGGACTACGTCATCAATGCGGGTGGTCTCATCAACGTCTATAATGAACTCATTGGCTACAACCGCGAGAAGGCACTCAGTGAAGCGCGCAACATCGGCGCGACTGTGCTGCAAATTCTCAGGATCGCCGATCGCGACGGCATCACCACCCACGAGGCTTCACAACGCTACGCCGAGAACCGTATCCAGTCGGTGCGCAACCTCAAGGCGATGCACAACGTTGCAAGCTCGGCCGTGGGTCGTATGATGCACCCCTGATTCATCGGGGGATGCACTCGTGGCGGCAGCGCGACCAGGATATTGGCTCATGAAGACTGAGCCAGATGTGTTCAGCATCGAAGATCTTGTCAAACGACCGGATCAATCAGAGATGTGGGATGGAGTCCGAAACTACCAGGCACGCAACTTCATGATGAACGACATGAAGGTGGGCGACCTGGTTCTTTTTTATCACTCCAACGCCGAACCCTCAGGTGTTGCTGGTGTTGCTGAAATCGTAAAACCTGCCCAGCCAGATCCTTCTGCGTGGAATTCCGCATCGGAATATTTCGACCCCAAGTCCACTCCCGAAAATCCACGCTGGTATTGCGTGACCGTGGGCAAGCCGCGACCGTTTCGCCGGTTTGTCGCGCTGGATGAGCTCAAAAATCATGCTGCGCTCAAGGATATGTTGGTCCTGCGCAAAGGCCAACGATTGTCCATACAACCTGTGTTGCCGTCTGAATTTGAATTTATTGTTTCGCTGGGAATGAAATCCTGAGTCTTGTTTTCAAGGAGAGAATCATGTCGAACGTTTATATTGTTGCCGCAAAACGCACTCCCGTGGGCCGTTTTCAAGGTGCTCTCAAGGGAATCAGTGCCGCCAAGCTGGGCGCTGCAGCGGTCAAGTCTGCCGTTGCGGAATCGGGAGTCCCGGTCGAGGCCATCAACGAAATCCTGATGGGTGAAGTTCTGACTGCGGGCGTGGGCCAGGCTCCAGCGCGGCAGGCAGCCATTTTTGCCGGACTGCCTCAGCACATCCAGGCTCTGACGGTTGGCAAGGTCTGCGGCAGTGGCCTCAAGAGCGTGATGCTTGCCACACAGGCCCTGCGTCTCAACGACATCGAAGTGGCGATTGCCGGCGGTCAGGAAAGCATGAGCAACGCACCTTATCTTTTGCCGACGGCGCGCGATGGATTCCGCATGGGTCACAAGGAAGTCATGGACTCGATGATCATTGATGGCTTGTGGGACCCCTACAACAACATGCACATGGGTTTGTGCGCGGAAACTTGTGCCCGTGAATATTCGATTTCTCGTGCCGAGCAAGATGCGTTCGCGGCAGAAAGTTATGCGCGCGCCCGCAAGGCAATGGAGTCCGGAGCATTCAAGAATGAAATCGTTCCGGTCGAAGTTCCGGCAGGCAAGGGGACCCAGCTTGTCGACACCGACGAAGAGCCCAATGCTTCCGATTTGGCTAAAATGCCGACGCTGCGTGCGGCTTTCGACAAAGAAGGGACAATCACCGCGGCGAACGCATCCAAGATCAACGACGGTGCAGCAGCTCTGGTTCTTGCTTCCGAAGAAGCTGTGAAGAAATACAATCTCAAGCCGCTCGCACGCATTGCTGGATATGCAACTCACGCCCAGGACCCCAAGTGGTTCACCACTGCACCGGTCACGGCAATCGAAAGAGCAGTATCGGCCGCGAAAACAAACCTCAATGAGATCGATCTTTTCGAAATCAACGAAGCGTTTGCACTTGTCACCTTGGCAGCGATGAAGAAGCTGAACATTCCGCACGCAAAGGTCAATGTGAACGGCGGAGCAGTCGCCATCGGTCACCCGATTGGTGCCAGCGGAGCTCGAATCCTGACCACGCTCGTTCACGCTTTGCGCGCTCGAAACCTTCAACGCGGCCTGGCCACGCTGTGTATTGGTGGCGGAGAGGCTGTCGCACTTGTCATTGACCGCCAAGGGTGTTGAAATGTGCCCCTGAGATTCAAACTTCAGGGGAGACTCCCACGTGGCACGCAGACATCCAAAAAATCGCCGCAACGCTTCGCGTTCCAAGCCCAAGAGCAACAGCC
Organism: Pseudomonadota bacterium; assembly: GCA_039799985.1. GTDB lineage: Bacteria > Bdellovibrionota_B > Oligoflexia > Silvanigrellales > Silvanigrellaceae > RFOM01. Next base: position 3,577 of record JBDLRR010000059.1, read on the forward strand.
TGCGCGCCGACAAGGCAGAGGCAACGTCCGCTCCGAATGCGGCAGGTGGTCGGCCCTCAAGGCGTGGAGACGATGAACGTGGCCGCCGCGGTCGTCGTGACGAGCGCAGTGCCGATGGACGTCCGTCGCCTTCGGGTGATCGCTCGGGTCGGCGCGGCGATCGACGCGAACCACGCGAACGATTCAATAATCATCGTGGCGGAGGACGAGGCAACTGGGGCGGTGGAGGTTTTCAAACTCCCAGCCCCGAGGCCGTCCGCGATTCGCTTGAAAAACTCCTTGCCGGACGCCTCGACCCCAAAGGTTGGGCTGCACTTGCAGAACGTTTCCGTGAACGCCTGAAAAACTCTGATTGGGAAATAACTTTGCCCGCCGGCACAGAGCTTCCTGTCGCAGCCGGCCCGGTGCCTGCCAAGACGGCAGGACCCGTTGCTGGAAAACCTGTTGCTGCGGGCGGATTTGCGCACGGCAGATCTTCAATCAAGCCACCTCCACCTCCAGCATCTGCACCTGCAGCTGGAACACCCTTTTCAATGGCGCAGATTGCACCTAGCCGTTCCTACAAGATGGAACAAAAGCAGGCGCTGAAAGCACCACCTGTGCAACCTGCAGCACCTGCGACCGGCGGAGTTACAAAGCAGGAAGCGACAAAGCTCGCGGCCACGGCAGCGGCTCCGACGGTGAGCGATGCCGTTCGTCCACCCGATCGTGGCTTTGCGTTGGCCCGCACCAAACTTGCGGCCGAACAACGAAACACATTGATTCCAGCCGTCGAAGATAAAAACAAACTTGGTATTGGCGAAAAGAAAGCAGATGTCGCAGCAGATCAACCGCGGCTCAGTCAAACTGGAATGCTGCTCGACCCATGGCAGGCCGAAGCTCTGGATGCTCTTTTAGCCGGACAGAACGTTGTAGTCGATGCACCCACATCGGCGGGCAAAACCCGTGTCATCGAAGCGCTCCTGGATGCCAAGCTGAGCGAAGGTTTGCGCCTGATCTATACCAGCCCGGTCAAGAGTCTGAGCAACGACAAATACCGTGAGTTCTGCGAAAAATATGGCAAGGAAAGGGTGGGAATCAACACAGGTGACTTCAAGGAAAACCTGCGAGCACCCATCGTCCTTTCGACCCTTGAAACTTATCGCAACAGTCTTTTGGGCGTGGAGCCCGACATGCGCCGTCGCGTCGTAGTGTACGACGAATATCATTATCTGCAGGATGAAAGCCGCGGCAGCGCGTGGGAAGAGTCATTGAT
>JBDLRR010000060.1:0-4901 GCA_039799985.1 Pseudomonadota bacterium
GGATGGGAAAGAAAATCGCCACGGGCTATGAAGCGACCCTGGAAGCCACCGACGAGCATGGCCTGAGCACGCCATTCCGTGAATTGCCTGAAAAACTCTCACGCCGTTGATTCATTCCAAGGCGATTGTTGACGTTGGAAAACGGCTTTCAAAAGGCCACGGCAGATTCGCCTGAATATCCGAGTCTCCTTGCAAAACACAAATCAGTCTGTCCAAACCAAGAGCGTTACCGACACATGGATACAAGCCAGTGCGCATCACCGATTCGAACTGGGGATCCAGCGAAACATCGGCTCGCGTATTTTTAACGGATACTGCTCGCTTGCAATACTCGACGTCATCAATCAATTCCCGATATCCATTACAGATCTCAATGCCATCGATGTAAGCTTCAAATCTGTCGACGCATCCTTGAAGATCGAGACTCTTCGCAGCCAATGCTCCCATCTGCTCCGGGTAATGAGTCACGAAGCATGCCTTCTGCTGAGCCAAAAACGGCTCAATGAATTCCATAAACAACTTACAAAACACGTCGTCCCAAGTGTCTGAGTCGACGATAGATGAGCATTTTCTTGCTGCTGCCGTTCTAAAATGCTCAACATCCGAATGCTGAAGCAAATTGATTGCGAGAATTGACTCAAACAACTGCGGAACATTGAAAATTGGCCAATCTTTCAAGGGGAGAGCGAATGCGCACTGCAATTCATCGGCAAGGTCAAGAATCAACCGCTGCGTTTCGGCCAACAAACTCTTAAGGTCACCGCCAACGCGATACCACTCAAGCATCATGAATTCGGGATCATGATGACGAGACAATTCACCACAGTTGCGAAATGCATGCGCAAGCGAAAAAACCCGCTGAGCACCCTCGGCAACGATCTTTTTCAACGCAAATTCGGGACTGGTCGGCAATTCCATCTGCCATTTCTGGCCACGATGGTCCTCGTATTGCGTCTTGAACGTTTTCAAATAACGCTCAACCCCGCCGGAAACAACGAGTGATGGAGAATCCAGCTCCAAATAACCGCGCTGAAGGAAAAATGTTCTTGTCCGTTGAATTGCCTCGCTTCTCCGATGGATCATGCGAAGCCGGCGAGACGTTCCGGTCTGAAAAAAGAATGTTCCTGATTTCGACTCGGGAGCATTGGTCAGGTCCGTAACAGTCGTGGGATCTGCAACCCTATTCAATGTCCAGCCGCCTGCGCCGCCACCTGATTCATGGCACAGACCAGAAAACACAAGGAAAGTTTCAGTGTCTCGGTATTTGGAGACGACCTGACGCTCATTCAACTGCCCCGCAGCTTTAAAGCTATAGATACAGCCTGACTTTAAATCCAAGTGTTTGTCTGCAGAATCGATCACTACAGGCCAGACCGAACCCGATGAGTCTGCAAAACCAGGCTTGTTGCGAAATTCGAAAAAACGACCAAGACCCGACCTCGGTTGAAGGCTTCGGGTGTTTCTCAGTTCAAAATGTTCCTTCAGGGAATAAATTTTCATTTCCTGGATGAACTTTTTCGTTTTGTCTTTCCGGACGACTTCGCAGGTTTGGTGGCCTTGGCTTTCGGCTTGGCCTTGATCTTGGCTTTCGTCGATTTTTTCTCTTCGCCACGAGAGCTTCCTTGAGCAGACCTTGGCTGAAGAGCCTTGGCGACTTCTGCAAATGCACTGCCAGGTGCGAAGCGATTCTTTGAATCATCCCACTCGCCTGCAGCAAAACCAGTGAGAAGTTCGAAAGCTTCCTCAACGCGCGTTGCAGACCACACGTGGAATTCACCCTTTTCAACTGCATCACGAACTTCGCGTTGAAGCATCAGGTGCTTCATGTTTTGCACAGGGATAATAACACCTTGACGTCCGTTGAATCCCTTGATCTTACAGACTCTGAAGAAACCCTCGATCTTTTCGTTGATGCCACCCACCGGCTGTACTTCACCAAACTGGTTCACAGAGCCAGTCACAGCAATGCTCTGGTCAATAGGAATATTAGCCAATGTACTCAGAATCAAAATCATTTCAGCAAGGGTCGCAGAGTCTCCATCAACACCGCTGTAGTTCTGTTCAAAACAAATCGTGGCAGCCAAAACAATTGGTTCTTTTTTGCCAAAAACAGCATTGATCCAACTCGTCAGAATAGAAATTCCCTTGTTGTGAATCTTGCCGGACAACGCCGCATCGCGTTCAATGTTGACGATTCCAGGTTTGCCTTTGTAGGTTCGGCATGTGATCCGGGTCGGCATCCCGAAAGAAACATCACCAAGGTTGTACACGGCAAGGCCATTAATCTCACCGATGCGACGCGAGTTCGCTGAAATCAGAATGTCTCCACGAGTCACCATTTCGCTCAGGTGGTCTTGAACCAGCGCAGATCGGAAGTACCGCTCATCAACTGCCTTTTCGACATCCTCACGACCAATGCGCTTCGCTTTGCGCTCTTTCGCCATGAAATCTGCTTCGATGGTGAGGTCCTTGATCAAGCTGAATCGGGTCGACAGCTTGTCCTGATCATCGACGATTCGACTCGAAAACTCGACGATGCTCGAAATAGCTGAGGCATCAAAGGGCAAAAGATTTTCAACCTGAGTGCGGGTAGTCACAAAGTTGATGTAGTCTTTGATTGTGTCCTCATTGCGCGGCATCTGCAGGTCGAAATCCGCCTTTATCTTGAAGATCTTGTTGAAGTCTTCGTCAAACTGATACAGCATCCTGTAAATCCAGTCAGAGCCAATCAAAACAATCTTCACATTCAGAGCGATAGGCTCGGGCCTCAAACCGCTTGTTGGAAGAATGCTGTACTGTTCTCCCAAATCTTCAATAAACAACTTTTGATTCTTCAAAACCCGCTTGAGCGTTTCCCACACTTGTGGATTTCGCAGAACATCAATCGCATTCAGTACGAGATAACCACCGTTTGCACGAGCCAGCGAGCCCGCTTTGATCATCTTGAAGTCAGTCGTGTAAATACCGTACTCGATATTTTTCTCAATTTTACCGAACAAATTATAAAACGTCGGGTTGGTCTCGATGACGATCGGAGCACCCTTGGTTTCCGTGTTGTCGACGAAAACATTGACCCGATACGGAAGATAGGCATCACCTTTACGAAGATGGTGAGGGACAGGACTTTCGTCATCATCTCCTTCATCGTCATCATCTTCCTTGGCGAAGTCTTGGATGTTCTCGAGGATATGTTCTTTGGCTTCATTCAGATATGCGACAATGGCCGGATTGTTCGCATATTCCTTGAGGAGCGGCTGCATTGCAGCACTCACAACATAGTCACCAATTTCTGACCTGAGCGATTCCAATTTCTGCTTTGTTTCGTTCTCTATCGAGCGAACCTTGCGGGCGAAATCGAGAACTTCAGGCTCCAGCTGGTTTCTTTCAAGCTCAATTTTCTCTTTTTGCTCATCAGAAAGATCGGCATAATCTTTTTCCGAGAGCGGTTTTCCGTCCACGATTGGAACCGTCACAATTCCCATTCGAGTCGACTTCACACCAAAATTCATGGCCTTTGAAGTGCGCTCTAGCTCACTAAACAGCTTGGCTTTCTTTTCGTTGCTGGAATTCACAGTTGAGTTGACGTTGTTTTCATATTCCTCGGACTGCAGAGCATCGGGAATCTCTGTGGTCAGCTGCTCAACGAGCTCATCCATGTCTTTCTTGAATTTCTTCGCAAGACCTGTTGAAACTTCAATCGCCCGCGGAGACTCGGTGTTTTTGAAGTTGTAGATATAAATCCAATCGGATGGAGTTTTTTGCGTCTCGGCTGTCTTTTTCAGAAAACCACGAATAACGCTTGTTTTGCCGGTGCCCTGCACGCCTGCCACGTAGATGTTGTAGCCAGGTTTTTGGACTCCCAAGCCCACAGTGATTGCCCGCACTGCACGCGCTTGCGAAATAATCTCGTAGTTTGGAACCTTGGTCGCATTCCTGGAAACCGTCTGGTTGTCGATATCGCTTCTACGGAAGACCTCATCCGAAGTGAGATGGCGAAAGGCCCGCTTGGTTTTCTGCAGCTTCGAGTCCACCGGGAATTCTCCATCCCGTCGTGCAAGCAGCTGGAGGGTCAATGACCCGCCGTTTGTCTTCGATGCTGTCTTTTTAACGGCTTTTGCCTTCGTGCGGGTCTTTTTGGGAGTATTTTTTTTCTTCACGGCAATTCCTGATTCTGCAGGGTAATTCAACTCTCTGTGATTGCATCAAAAAATTACAATTATCGCAAGCTCTCAGGAGACCTAAGCGTCAGAGTGCTAGCAATTTTGCCTGACCCGACATCGGTTTCACGGCGTCTGCGCGACAAACAAAGGTCGCATCTTCCGCAATGCGCAGCCCTTGCCACCTGACTTGCACCGGTCCTTGGCAGAAACAAACTTTCGGCTTGAGTCATCCGGCATTTCTCTGCCGTCACGAAATTCGACAATGCCTGAAGACTCATATGCAACGCGGACCGCCACTTTTGATATCGATTCAGTGACGAATAAATTTCCTCCAGACTTCCACTGAGTCGCACCGATTCATCTACTTCGGTTGGAGTTAAAATTTTCAGATCAAGAATCTTCTTTTCTGAATAAAAACGAAGCACCTCAAGCACTCCGTTCTCCGACAGGTGGATATCCTCGGAGATCTCGTTCAATGAAAAACAAACACGCCAAGTCCGCCCAGCAGACAGCTCTCCGCGCGCGAGTTGTTGCATCCATTCAAGCACCAAACGCCGTCTCGAAGGACCCGCAGGAAGATCAGCCAAAAGCCTGACCAGAATTTCCGGACGTTCAAATGTCACATTGAGCCAAGAGGATCGATATGCATCGATGAATCCACCTTTTCCTAGCATCGACGCGACCGCCAGCAGACTTTGCACCGCAGATTCAACGTCACGTTCCGATTTCAGCAGGGGGCGA
>JBDLRR010000061.1:0-4480 GCA_039799985.1 Pseudomonadota bacterium
ATAAAAAAAGAATTTTGTTTTCTCCACGCCTGATTGCAAACCGTGTGTTTGCCGATCCGGCACTCACGGTCGACTTGCCTGCGGGTGTGACCGCTGCAACGGGTATGGATGCTCTTACGCATAACGTTGAAGCGTTTTTGTCCAAGGGTGTTTCGCCTTTGTGCGACGGTATTGCCGTTGAAGCTATTCGTTTGATCTCGGAATCGATTGTCACGGCGACCAAGAAACCACAGGATCTTGAGGCACGTGGAAAGATGATGATCGCTTCTCTGATGGGCGCCGTGGCATTCCAAAAAGGCCTTGGCATCATCCACTCAATGGCACATCCGCTTTCGACGGTTTTCGACACGCACCATGGACTCGCCAATGCAGTGATGATGCCGTACGGACTGGAATTCAACCAGGAAGTCTCGGCCGACAGGTATCGCTACCTCGAGAAAATTGTCGGTACAGGAAGTTTCATCCAATGGGTGCGAGGCCTGAATGCTGAACTTTCTATTCCATCCACGCTGAAGGAAATGAAGCTGGATGCAGGTAAGATTCAACAACTTTCGGACTTGGCAATTGATGATGTTTGTCACCAGTGCAATCCCAAGACGGTGACACGTGCGGATTTTGAAACCATCTTCAAAAAAGCATTCCAGCTCTAAAAGAGAGCGGAGGCCCATATGTTGAAAATCGGCTTGAGTGCCTGCTTCATGTACCCCGACCCGAACAGAGCCGTGTTCGGGCACAAAAGCCTCACCTATCTTGAAAACGACATGGCACGATACGTTGCCAAGGATGGCGTGTTTCCGGTGCTGATTCCTGATCTTCCGCCGGAGCGTCTGTTGCCGATCCTTGATCAATTGGATGGCATTGTCTTTCAGGGTGGCGCTGATCTCTGTCCCGAGTCCTATGGTGAACCATATTTGGATCAGCCACGTTGGCCCGGTGACAGGAAACGCGACGTTTATGAACTCGCATTGGCTGATTATTTCTTCAAAAAAGGCCTGCCGATATTGGGTATCTGCCGAGGATTTCAATTGCTCAATTGTTACTTTGGTGGAACCCTGCATCAGGACATACCAACCCTGTTGCAAACTCCTGTTGAGCATCGCAATGCGCAAACATACGATCGGGTGCATCACGAAGTCACATTGCAACCGGGTGGTTGGTTGTCAGGACTCTACAACAAGAACAAGTTGGTGGTGAACTCTGTTCATCACCAGTGTGTCAAAGCGGTCGGCAATGGCCTTCAGGTCGAAGCACGCAGCACAATCGACAATATCGTTGAAGCATTCACGCTCGTCGATGGTGCCAAACGCTGGGTCGCCGGAGTGCAATGGCATCCTGAATTTTCTCCTACGCTCAATGGCGTTGTCGACGATCCCGAGCCGATCATTGCAGATTTTCTTTCGGCTGTGCAAAGCAAACGCGTGTTGAAAATTTAAACAAGATTGAGACGAATTTTTTGGAGGCCACCATGAAGATATCCAATCCTGCAACAGGTGACGTGTTCACGACAGTCGAGGCCGATGATTCTGTGTCTATCCGTGAAAAATTTGCGGCGGCAAGGCATGCGCAAAAGAATTGGGCCGCAAGACCACTGGCAGAAAGAGTCGCCATGGTGAAAAAGTTTGGCGAGTTTCTCGAACGCGACGTCGAAATTGTGGCCCGTGACATGTCGCTCGAAATGGGCAAACCGCTTCAGCAGGCGCGCAACGAGGTTAACGGCAGCCTCAACAAGATTCGTTTCTTCACCGAGGAGGTGGAGGCCCACATTTCCACCCAGAAGGTGAGGCAAGACGGCAACACCGAAGAGTTTCTTGCCTTCGATCCGTTGGGAGTCGTGCTCAACATCTCTGCATGGAATTATCCGATTCTGGTCGGCTTCAACGTCTTTCTTCCGGCACTGCTGTGCGGCAATGCGGTTGTTTACAAGCCATCTGAATTTTCAACGCTCACTGGGCTTCACCTGACGCGCCTTCTTCACGAGGCAGGCGTTCCTGCCGACGTGTTTGTGGCCGTGGTCGGCGAGGGCGACGTGGGCGCCCAACTTCTTCAACTCCCGTTTGATTGTGTTGGATTCACCGGCTCGTGGGCCACGGGCAAGAAGATTTCCGAGACTCTTGCTGGTCGAATGACCCGACAGATTATGGAGCTGGGTGGAAAGGATCCTTTGTATGTCACCGACGAATGCGGTGACCTCGACGCCGTTGCCGATGCCGTTGCTGAAGGGGTGCTCTACAACAACGGCCAAAGTTGCTGCGCCGTGGAACGCGTTTACGTTCACGAAAAAATTCACGACGCCTTTGTTGAAAAGCTGAAGGCAAAAATGCAGGCCTGGAAGATGGGTGACCCCATGGATGCGTCGACGCTGTGTGGTGCCATCACCCGCCGCAATCATTTGCCCTTCCTTCAGTCACAGGTGGATGATGCAATTGGCAAGGGTGCGAAACTGGTTTTGGGCGGAAAGATCCACGAGGGCAAGGGGAACTTTTATCCACCCACGTTGCTTTTGAATGCCAATCACAACATGGATCTGATGCGTGAAGAGAGCTTTGGTCCGATTGTGGGTGTCATGAAGGTGAAGGATGATGCGCAGGCATTGGAACTGATGAATGATTCCGATTACGGTCTCACTTCCTCTGTCTATTGCCGAAACCTTGAGCGCGGCAAAAAAATTCTGTCTCAGGTCAACACCGGCACCGGTTATTTGAATTGTTGTGACCGTGTGTCGGCTTGGTTGCCGTGGTCTGGGCGAGGTCACTCGGGAATTGGGTCAACACTTTCAAAGCTCGGAATTTATGCCTTCTGTCACGCCAAGGGTTTGCACATCCGTTCGTAAAACGAGGGCGCACATTTTGACTACAGCGGGGCGTCCGTTCTTTCGGGTGTGATACTTTTATGGACGTTGCGGAAACCTAAAAAAGAGGATCACTCATCATGCTTTTAAAAATCGTGTTGTTGAGCCAGAGTTTGATTTTGCTTTCCTGCTCGGGTTCAGAAACCACACCCGGCGCGACCGCGACGCCCACACCCACTGCCACGGCTACGGCGACGGCAAATCCCGGGGGCAGCAACACAACCACCAACCTGACTTGGAACACGGGTGCCAGCGAGTTGTTCGCGACGCACTGCGCCGGTTGTCATTCTTGGGCCACGACTCTTTCGGGAGTTCAGGGCAAGCGCACGGATGCACTCAGCCGCGTTCAATCCACGACCAACCCGATGCCCGAAGTCTCGGAACAGAAGCCTTCCTGGTCAACCGACAAAGCCAAGGTCATCAATTATCTTTCGTCCACAACCCTGCAGTGATCTGCAGGTCCTGGTTCAGTCTTTCTTGTTGAATCAGGGAAACTGCAAAGCTTCAGGTTCAGGGCCAGCCTGATTAGTTTTGCTCTGCCACTGTGCGCGCGTTTGTTTGGCGCGCTCGAAGCGTCTTTCCAATGCGCGTTGGTTGCTCTCGATGGCTTTACGCTTGAGCTCGGCTTGTTTGCGTTGTGTTTCATCGGCACAGTGCGGACATTGCTCGTTTGCTTTGTACAGTGGGCTGAGTTTGTCTTCGGGACTGAGAGTTGCCCAACAAACGTAACACATATCGTGTTCGGTTTTCTTGAGGTTGCCGTTCACGGCGACCCGGTGGTCAAACACAAAGCAATCGCCCTCGTAGTGGTTCTCGCCACCCATTTTTTGTGCCTGTTCGAAGTACTTCAGAATACCGCCCTGGATTTGATAAACATCGTCAAAACCAACCTGACGCATGTACGCGGTTGCCTTCTCGCAGCGAATACCGCCCGTGCAGAACGTCACAACCCGCTTGTTTTTGTGCTGCATAAAATTGTCTTCGACCCAGCCAGGGAAGGTGCGGAAGGTTTTGATGTCGGGCACAACTGCGTTCTTGAAGGTTCCAAGTTTTGTTTCGTAGTCGTTGCGCGTGTCGAGAAGAATTACTTCCTCTCCGTTGTCGAGCCATTGCTTGAGTGTATTGCCATCAACATGCTTGCCCGTGAAGTGGGCGGGGTCGATGCCACTGCGGCCCATGGTCACGATTTCTTTTTTCTGTTTCACAAGCATTCGGCTGTAGGGCTGAAAATCGCTGATGGAGAGCTTGAATTCAACATCCGCAAAGCGCGCGTCGCTTCTGCAATGGGCGATGAATTTTTCGGCCGAGTCCGGGCTGGCAGCCACATAACCATTCAAACCCTCGTCAGCAAAAATGAGCGTTCCCTTCATGTCCAGGGAATCGACCAACGCCTTGAATGTTGCTGCGGTCGCAGCAACGTCGTCAATGCGCACAAATTTGTAGAAAGCGAGGTTGTGAAAAGTTGCCATCGGCCATCTCCACTGATTTGAACTTTGTTGTGCCGGATGTGGGAAAAAATTGCCCCCGGCAAATTCTGCCGGGGTTGTGGCTCAGGCGTTCATTTCGCCAAAGAGCTTTTCGAGAAGATCTTTGTCTTTGCGCTCCCAAGCTTCAAAAACACGGCGAGCTTCG
>JBDLRR010000062.1:0-5065 GCA_039799985.1 Pseudomonadota bacterium
CACTCATCTCGAGCTCTGCGCAGCGATTCGCCAATCGCGACGCCTTTGTGACCTGTCTTGCCAATGGAATGGAAGGCAAGATCACATTCGCAGAAGCGGAACAGTACTCCAATCAATTTGCTGCATTTCTACTCAAAGAACTTCAATTGCAAAAGGGTGATCGGGTTGCGATCCAAATGCCCAACTGCATTTGCTATCCGATTGCGCTTTTTGGCATCCTCAAAGCCGGATGCGTCGTGGTCAACGTCAATCCGCTCTACACAGACCGCGAAATGGAGCATGCCTTCAATGACAGCGGAGCCACGGTTCTCGTCATCATCGACATGTTTGCCGACAAACTTCCAAGGGTTCTTCCCAAAACCGGAATCAAACACGTCATCACAGTCAGTGTTGCAGATTTTTTCCCGCTGCCATTGAAAATGCTCATCAAGACCCTTCTCAAGGTCAAGAAACAGGTTCCGGAATGCACGGTTCCGCATCTTCCGTTCCGTGAAGCGCTTGCCGCAGGTCAAGCTCGGCTGCAGCAAAGTGAAAATGCTTGGGCACGTGCGGGTGGATCTGGTCAAGCTGCGTTGGCCCTGCCGAATGTCACGCTCGACGATTTGGCTGCACTGCAATACACGGGCGGAACAACCGGCGTCAGCAAAGGCGCGATGCTGACCCACCGAAATCTTCTTTCAAACGTTTACCAGATTCTTGAATTCGCCAAGGTCGCCATTTCAACCGGCCAGGAAACAATCATTACAGCTCTGCCGCTGTATCACATCTTCGCATTCACGGTGAATTGTTTGTCGTTCTTTGAAGAGGGTGCAACCAACATCCTTATTCCAAGCCCACGCCCCATCAGTAATCTGAAAAAAGCATTTGCCAAGCACGACATCACCTGGATGACAGGGGTAAATACTTTGTTCAACGCCTTGTGCAACGAACAATGGTTTGTGCAGAACCCACCCAAGAAAATGAAAATGGCGATTGCCGGTGGAGCAGCGCTGATGTCGGCGACGGCAGAAAAATGGACGAACGTGGTCGGCTCACCTGTTATCGAAGGATACGGCCTGACCGAAACAAGTCCGGTGCTGACGTTCAACCCGATTGGCAGCAAAGTCAAAAAGGACTGCATCGGCGTGCCCATGCCATCGACTGAAATCCGACTTGTGGATGACAATGGCGTGGACGTAAAGCCCGGAGAGGCCGGCGAACTGATCGCACGCGGTCCACAGGTCATGCCCGGCTATTGGAAACGTCCTGACGAAACACAAAAAACCATCAAGGATGGATGGCTTTACACCGGCGACGTGGCAACGATGGACAGCGAAGGTTACTTCAAGATTGTCGACCGCAAAAAAGACATGATTCTGGTGTCTGGCTTCAACGTTTATCCAAATGAAGTTGAAGACTGCATCGCCAAGCATCCTGAAGTCATTGAAGTGGCTGTTATTGGCGTTCCAGATGGTGCCAGTGGCGAAGCCGTCAAGGCGTACGTCGTTCCGCGTTCACCAAACCTGACCCAGGATGCTTTGCGCGCACATTGCAAGGAAATGCTGACGGCATATAAAGTTCCACGCTTTGTGGAGTTCCGTAAGGAATTGCCCAAAACCCCGATCGGTAAAATTCTGCGCAAAGATCTTCGCGCTGAATTTCTTGCGTCACAGCAAGCCAAGAACAGCTGAAACTGTGCTTGAGCCGCAGTATTCACCGTCATGACAAAAACCTTCCATGCGCAAGGCTTTCTTCTCGCCGAACACCCGGTGTTCGAAAGCCTTGCGCAGGTTTTGCTCGACTCAACGAGTAAGGGTTCAAACAAGCGCTGGACAATTGTCTGCGAGCGTAAGGAAGACCTTCTCGCAGTTCGAACCCAAATCTTTAGTTTGCTCCGGCAAAAACAAAGCGATGCAGCCCCCGAAACACAACTCAAACAATGGGCGGGGATCAGTCTCTATACACCGGACACTCTGGTGCGAAACTTCTGTCTGACTCTTTCGCACAATAGCCCCAACCTTGTTGGCCAGACCGCTCACCGTTTGCTGAATTTGCCATTCATCGACATTGTCGAGCAGGAAAAGCTCATTCGACTGCTTCTGTTGCGCCTGGGCTACGCCCTGAGCGACGTTGCGCCGCTTGCAAAACAGATTCTAACCCTCGCTGACACTCCTTTGCCCGCAGATGAGAGTTTTCTGAGCCTGTTGCTCGAAGTGCAGAGTCAAACACATTCGCATAAAACAATTTCAGACATTCCCGACAACTCACTCAGAACAATCTGTGTGGCGTATCAGCTGGCGCAAAAGATTTTGTCCTCCTATTGCAGACTGCAATCTTTTGTTTCGGATTACTGGAATCCAACCTTCAAACAAAACCTGCAGTCGAAGTTGGAGGGTGATCCGGATTTCAATGATTTTCTTTTGCCCGGAAAATTTCTGAGCGATTCTTTGCTTTGGTTTGCTGCGCCCGAATATGCCCGCAACAGCACAAACACCTATCGCCCCGGTAATTTCCAGGCGGCCTATGTTGACGCTCTGCGTGATGGATTGTTTCAATTTCGTCAACTCTGGCAAAAACACTTCTCGCTTGAAAACCACACCTGGTGGTCGCGCAACTCAATCGAAACCACCGAGATCACGACAGACAAAAAGAAAGCCAGAATCCACGTCCTTGGTTCATACTCAGCCATGGTTTGGCATTTCAATGAAATTGCCAAAAACGCAGAGGCCAGAACTCAGTTTTTGCTTGCAGACCTCGAAACGCGCTTGATGAACGTCGTCCGCTCTGACGGATCAGGAATTCACGGACTCACACCCCATGATTTCGACCACAAAGGGCAGAGTCAATTCAACGCGGAAGAATGGAAGGACCCCGCGGCTCAACGGGTTGAGGAGCTGAAAGAGGAATTTCAGAAATTCTGGGACAAGCTCGAGGTTCATCGAGAAATGATTCACCAAGCACTGGATCAATATGAGCTGAGTCCCTCGATACGACAGCATGGCGTCACATTCGAACTGATGCTCCACAGATTTTTCGACAGCGAAACCTTCACATTCGCCATAACAGATCTTCTTGCTCAACTCCCGCCAGCTCTGGCTCTCCTGCCGTGCCTGGAAGTCCCGCAAAAAATAGTGGTTCTGGGAGCTCCCCACTCCACCACCGCACCCAGCTTCCATCTGCGCTTGCTGAACTCGGTTTTTCATTTGCTCCGCAGCAAGCAAGTCGCTTTGGATCCTATCGCGTCTGAAGAATCGTATCGCGGGTACTGGCAGTCGATGTTGACCCGTGATGCAGAAATTGTTTTTCTCGTCCGAAATTTCAAAGATCTCGAAGATTTTCCCGAATATTCAAGACAATGGTTTTTGCCTCCAGAGGAAATTCGTCTTTGGACGGGTCCACTCTCACCGGTATCGTCTTTCGAAAAATGGCTTGGTGAAGCCCACAAACTGCAAGATCAACAGTGGGCCCGATTGTTGAAGCATCAACCCACACCCGACGGCCGACATCAGGTGTCGGTCACAGCTTTTGAAGACTTTGTTGAATGCCCATTAAATTATTACTGGGAAAAGCTGCACGGAATCGGGCAGGATTCCACCTCCGCCCTGCAGCCCGATGCGCTGATTGCAGGGCAACGGGCACATGCGATCGCCGAGACTTTTGTTCAGGCACTCAGGCAAATTTCATTGCTGGAGAATTCTTCGAGCGCAATCGATTCAGTGGCCTGGATGAACTTTCTTTTGAAAATCAGAGACCGTTTTCTTGGCTCTCGTGAATTCCTCGCGATCGACATCGATGAATGGACGAACGCGTTTGTTCATGCGTTGGAGCTTGCAAATCTTCCAGCTCCTCAGGCGATACGCGCTCAGGCGATGGTCAACGAACTCGCCGAAATCGTCTTCTCGGTCGGCAAGGAACCTGAAGAAGCTATGCTCTCTGCGCTCAAACGCCGTCTCGTGCGCGAATCCGTCCGCAGAGCACTTTGGAAACTTGTGCATTGCGAGCTGATTGTTGATGAAGCGAAGTTGATGGGCACTGCCAACACCATCCGGGCAGCGTTCATCGAAAAACCAATTCAATATGACATTCATCCAAAGCTCACGCTCACAGGTCGCATCGACCGGGTCGACACGCATCCCGATGGCGACAGAATTGTCGACTACAAGACGAGCAAGGTCAGCAAGAAGGATCCGGCACTTGTTTTGGATCCAAGACTCGTGAAAAGCACCAACAAGTTGAGCGTTCAGGGCGGAATCTATAGCCTGGCCTGGGCACAGAAAAATGCACTCGACTTGGAGGGTGCAGAAGACGAGCGCATCCGCGGGGTCAGTGCATTCACACTCGTACGGCTCAAAACAATGGATCTCGAGCGCAATCCTTTTTCAACGTTCACTTTTGACACACCTCTGGTGTTCAAAGATGATGCATTTGAATCATTGCACAGGGAATATTCAAAACGGGCAGAAGCTTTGATCAACGGTGATTTTTCGCCACGTCCTCTGACAAACAACGTGTGTCTTTGGTGTGCATTGCAGGATGTGTGTCCGGCAAAAGGCAGTGCCTCTGGAGCGCAATCATGAGCACGGCAACACTCAGTCCGGACCAGGAAAAAGCCGTCTTTTTCCCGCAAACATTGGTTCTTCCAGATGAGGCTGGAAAGCGCCATTTGGTCATCGAGGCAGGAGCCGGAGCAGGCAAGACCACACTTCTGACCCGCAGAGTCCATTGGCTGCTCTGTGTCGCACCGCAAAAATATCGGCTGACCGCATCGCAACTTGTTTTGGTCACTTTCTCCAAGGCTGCCGATGAAGAGCTGCGTGGCAGAGTCGAGAAAACAATCCGAAATGCAAAACTCACTGACGAAGAAACTCAAAATATTCTCAGCAGACTGCATATTTCGACAATCGACAGTCTGTTCATGCAGATTGCCGGCAATCTTTTTCCATCCTGGTGGGAACAAACAAAAAACAGTCTCGACCCAGAGACTCTTGCAAACTGGGGTTTGACAGAACAGCGATTCCCGCCTGCCATGACGCTGGTCTCGGAGTCAGAGATCATCCCGGAGATAAGCGAAGAGATCGTCGCAATC
>JBDLRR010000063.1:0-3790 GCA_039799985.1 Pseudomonadota bacterium
TCGAACAATCTGACGTCAAAATCAATCTTGATGCGGATTGAGTCGAAACTCACACTTGCATCGGTGACCGGATTGTTCAAGCCTTGTTGACCCATTGCCACTGCACTTCGAACCAAACAAAACACTGCGCAAATGAGCAAAATGACAAACAGCGGTCCTTCACATCGCAACCTGTTTCCAACGCAGGCAGGGGATGTGGTAACCTGTTTGAAAGTTTGAAAATCAGAACCCGTCATTGTGTAAATGATATGAAAGCAGATCAGGGGAAACAAGATGAACCGTCAACGTATTTTGTCGGTTTTCCAACGAAGTTCATTCATTTTGGCGATCACCTCGATTGCGATGTTCAGTCCCGAACTGCAGGCAGCCAAGTGCCCGGGCCATGCGCCTTTTGTTTTCCGTGAGGGTGATACGCTATCAGAGGTGCTCTGGTATTTGGGCTCGGAGCCTGTTTATGGCAGGCGTGGCTGGATTGAGAAGACCTGGGCTCTCAATCCCTCCCAATCACATTTGCGGGGAAAAGAGATCCCACCTGGTACCAAGTTGAATATTCCAATCAAGGAGTGCCCCTTGCGTGGGGGGTGGACGATAGAAAATGGATTACTGGTCGCGCCATATCACCATGCCAAGCAAAAAGATGGTGCAACAAAAGATGACTCACTCCCAGGAGTAAGCCCAGGACAGACTTCGGCTAGGGCAGCAGCAACAGTGACACCAACGCCGACTCCTGTGCCAACGCGAACCGCAACGCCGACTCCTGTGCCGACGCAAACTGCAACGCCGACTCCTGTGCCGACGCAAACTGCAACGCCGACTCCTGTGCCGACGCAAACTGCAACGCCGACTCCTGTGCCGACGCAAACTGCAATGCCGACTCCTGTGCCGACGCAAACTGCAACGCCGACTCCTGTGCCGACGCAAACTGCAATGCCGACTCCTGTAGCGACTCCGACACCAAAGTCTGCAGAAACGGCCAAGCCAAATGCGAAACCTCAGCCGGCGCGAAGTCCCACTGCATCACCCTCGAAAACTAAGACCTCAAAGGATTTGCTCAAAAACATTAAAGAATCGAAAGATACTTTTGAAAAAACAAACAAAAAAGAGAATGAATTCATCAACAATCTGAAGAACGACTCAGATTTCCAAGTTGAAAAAATTCAATAAATTCAAAATTTTATACAGAATCAGTCAATTTCAAAACAAAAAACTGTAAAAAATTCATTCATCCCTCAAATCCCTGAAAAAAAAAGCCGAAACCACCCCTGAGAGGGGGTACGGATGCAAACCGGCTCAAAGAAGCCGAAGTCAATTCTGACAATTGACAAGCGGGCGATCGTTCACCATCGGTCGTACCTGTTCACATTCGTATTCCTGCTTTTTGTGTTGGCTGTTGAAACAGCCTGCAGTTCCAATGCCAAGATTCAGGTTCAAGCGCTGGACCGCACAGCCATGCAGGACAAAATAAACACGATTGAAGGCGGAATCGATGCTTCGAACTCTTACAAAGAACTGACCGCAAAACTCAGCGAAGAAGAACGGGATTCACTCAATCTCTTGCTTGGCAGAGTCATCGACAGGAGTCCGTCCAAGGCAGACAAAAAGGCAACGGTCACCTCCATTCTGGCCAGCATCGAAAGTGTTCGAAAAGAAACCACACTGCAGGGTAAAGTCAAAAGCGCCATCGACTCGCTGGTTTTCGTTTCTGCAACCTTTGATGCGTCATTGCGAGCCTTTTCGGACGCTCTCCAATTTTCACCTGTGGATTCAAAGTTGAGTTATCTTGCTCTCGCTGAGGGTGTCAGCAAAAGTGCATCCAACGATGCGAACATTCTGAATGCATTTGAATCAGGCCTGCCCTCTCTAGGAGGTGAAGTTGTATTTGTTTCATCTGCCGGATGGAACAAGATTCCCAGCGAATCTGCTTTGGCCGCGGAGTTTGTTTCGACGTTGCTGAAAATCGCCTCGACAACCCGTTCACGCGACCTAGAAAGTTTTCTTGTTCGCGCAAGCGACGGCAAAATCCAAAGTAAAATTCTTGAAGGGCTTCGAGGAGTCTCTGGCACCGATGCCCAGATCGGGAATATCGTAAAGGTCCAGAATATCGTACCTGAAGAAAGCCTCACAGTCTTCAATACTTTGGTGGCTCTCTACTCAACCAATACGACTCCTGCCGAGCTCAAGAATTCAACCATTGAAGCCTTGAAAAAAGGATTGGTCTTACGTTCGCCACTTTTGACCTCTTATTTCAAAGAACTGCAATCACTCTCGACCCAAACCGACTCAAATCTGTTGATAAACAGTCTCGTTGATTCCATCGACAAGACTTCTGGCGAAGCTTATTTTTCACAACCCAAATTCACAACAAAGAGCATTAGCCCCTACACCGTTCCTGGTTGCACTTTACCGGGAGCCTCCACCACCAAAGTGACTTATTCTTTCAAGTGGGCAAAAAATGGATCAACATTAATAGATTGGACAACACAATCGTTCGACCGCTTGGCATCCGCAGGGTCTTTGTTCGCCCTTGAAGATACAACACAGTGTTATGTGCGCGTATTCGTGGATGGATCAAAAGTCGCTGATTTAAACACAGAACTGATCACTGTCCGCTCCATGCCTCCCATTTTTACTTCGGGCGAACCACCACAGCCGCAAACTTTTTCGGCGCCCAAAAATGTGGGTTTTGTCTACAAAGTCGCGGACCGGGATCCCATCACCGATACAGGTGTGTTTTATAAAATCGTCGGACTTGCTCAGCATGGTGTCGTGACGCAGTCTGAAATCGGCACCTTCGACTACAAGCCATTGACGAGTTACATTGGCACGGACGAGTTCAAGTTCGTAGCCTGCAACCTCGACGACATGTGTTCTTCAGAAAAGGTCATCACACTGAATATCGTTGACGGTAATCAGCCTCCCCGGCTCGATCGGATCATTGCTCCTACCCAGAACACGACTGCTGGTGGAATAAAAATGAGCAGTGATTCAACCCTGAACAATATTCAACTCATCATCGAAGACGACGATGTTATTGGATCATCTTGCGGAATTCCAAACGTGATTATCACGTCCGGAAACACAAGCAGGTTTCCGCAGTCGACAAGCAACATCGAAGTCAGCGGCACGTTCCCTTATTGTAAATTGAAGCTCGCACCCGCAGCAGGTTCAGCAGGACTGGGAACGACCACACTCACAATTAAGTTGGATGACGGAACCAATCCGCAAGTCACGAGTACGGTTGATGTCACTGTCCTGGAAAAAACACCGCAATGGACAACACCCGCCACATCAACAACATTCACCATCAACAAAAATTCGGGTGCCAACACCTTGTATTTGAATGCTGCAACAGATGCGGATGCAGGATTATTCCTTACGCCGCAGACCCTGACGTACGTGATCGACAGCAGCCCAGCTTCCGGGGTTGGCTCTTTGACCGGTGCATCGGCAGTGCCATCATCAGGAAACGGAACGATTGTCTTCACGCCGACAGCAGGCACTTCGACAACCACAGATCAATCGACAACATTCACTTATAAAGTTTGCGACAACGCGACGCCGCAAAACTGCACCGCAACCAAAACCGTAACCGTCAATGTCATCAACAATGCACCGACGATATCTGCAATCGCCAACCCTGCCGCAATTTCGGAAGATTCAAACACTGGTGCGATTGCATTCACGATCGCCGACATCGACGACAACATCGCATGTAGCAGTGTGAGTAAAGCTTCAAGCAACACCAGCCTGATTCCAGCTGCAAATATCGTCATTGGTGGTTCCGGAACAA
>JBDLRR010000064.1:0-4539 GCA_039799985.1 Pseudomonadota bacterium
TTGAGCTGTGCCAAGGCAATAACCGGACAAGAGAGTTCCTTCGCGAGAGCTTTCAGACCTTGGCTGATCATACCGACCTCGCGCTCACGCGAACCCTTTGCACCCAAATTGGTGCCCACCGTCATCAACTGCAGGTAGTCGATGATCACCATGTCAACAGAACCTTTTTCTCGTTTCATCTGTCGGCATCGGCTACGCAAATCTAGAAGGCTGATACTGGGCGTGTCGTCGATCATCAGTTTGTCGGTATTGAAATTCGCAGCTTCCGGATAGAGCCGGTGCAATTCCTCTGCTGACATTTTTCCATCGCGAAACCGATGAGACTCGATGCGGGCGGCCGTCGAAAGCATACGCTGCATCAACTGACTTTTGCTCATTTCAAGACTGAAAACAGCGACGTTCTTCTTATCATGAATCGCTGCATTCTGGGCAAAGTTCAAAGCCAACGCGGTTTTTCCCATAGCCGGGCGAGCTGCAAGAATGATCAAATCGCTCGGCTGAAATCCTGCGGTGATGGTATCGAGATCAGAGAATCCACTTGGAACTCCGGTCATGCCTCCCGGGTTGTTCATCAGTTCGCTGAGCGACTGGATGGTGTCGCGCACCACGATGGATGCCGGTGTCAGTCCGCTGTGCCCACGCGCAGCTGCCAGCTGCATAAATGTTTCTTCAGCTTCTGCCAGAAACGATTCAACACTAGCCTCTGCAACACGCCTTCCGCGTGTCGCAATGTCCGCACATTTCTCAACAACAAGACGCAATTCCCAAAAACGTTTGACAACGTCGAGCCAATATCCAACGTTTTCAGAGTTTGCGCCGAAGTTGAGAAACTGCCGCAATCCTTCAAAGTCACCCACGTTCAGATGACGATTGTGAAATCGCAGTTTTTCATAGACGTTCACAAGGTCCGGAGGGACGCCCTCGAACAAAAGTTCGCGCACGGCATCGATGATGACCCGATGTGATTCAACAAAAAAATACTCCGCCAGGAGCTTTTCGGTGTGCTCGATGGCGGAGCTTGGGTTGGTAAGAATCGCGCCAATGACGGCCGATTCGGCTTCCAACGAATGGGGCAGATTTAGTGCGCTTCTGGGACGTCTTTCCTCGGGCTGCGCCATAAATCACCCTGGCTTATATCAGTCAGCGAGTTCGTTCAGGAGATCTGCGATGCTTCTGCGGTTACGAGTCTTCAATACCTTGCGCACGTCACGTGGCTGGATGCTGAAACCCTTCAGCTTGCGGTGCAATGTGTTGCGGTTGCAACCCAACACATCTGCAGCCTTGGACTGGTTGCCACGCGTCTTCTTCAAGACGAGAGCAAACAAAGGACGCTCAACGTGTGAGAGAACTGTTTTGAGGATATTGGCTGGAATTTCGTCGTCGAACCGCTCGAACAGTCCTTGCAGTTTCCAGAACACCAATTGCTCGAGGCTGGTTTCTTCCAGCATTGCGCGCAGGTGCTCGGGAACCGGTGGCATGTTGAGCTGCTCAAGAAGACCAACCGAGCTGTCGATTTCAGTAATGCTGCCATCGGACGCCGTAGCTCCCTCGATGGTACGACCTTCCTGTGCGAGACGGACCGTCTCAATAGTGCCAGCTTCCGCGCCTGATCTCATTTTTCCTGCTTCCTGAATCGAGTGCTGAGTGGTGTTCATTCTACTTACATCCTCGGTAAATACAAAGAGGAACCGCTTTGTTTAAGCCAACTTCAAGACCAAAAATCCATTTTCGGTTCAATCCGGACCTGAAGTCAGAGACACTCCTTTAGCACGCTCCCATGCGGTGTCAACGGCAGGAAGAAAGCTTGCCTCACCCGGGACCCGCAGGTATGGACAACCCGTTGATGAATACAGGAAAGATCGTAGGAGGTATCATGGGCTTCAATTGCGGGATCGTTGGCTTGCCGAACGTCGGAAAGTCCACACTTTTCAATGCGGTAACCAAGGCAGGAGCGCAGGCGGCCAACTACCCCTTTTGTACGATTGACCCCAACGTCGGCCGTGTTGCAGTTCCCGACGAACGCCTTAACCGAATCGACAACATCATCAAGAGTAAAAGAGTTCTTCCGACGTTTATCGAGTTCGTTGACATTGCAGGACTTGTTCGCGGTGCGAGCCGCGGCGAGGGACTCGGGAATCAATTCCTCGGGCACATCCGCCAGGTCGACGCAATCGTGCACGTCGTTCGCTGCTTTGAAGATGGTGATGTGATTCACGTCGACGGCAGCACCGATCCATCCCGGGACATCGATACAATCAATACAGAACTGGTTTACGCCGACTTCGAGACCGTTGGAAAAAGCGCTGACCGTTTGTCAAAGTCACTGAAAGGCAACGACAAAAAAGTCTTGTTGAGTCATGACGTTGCAAGCCGCCTCAAGGCACATCTGGAGCAGCTCAAACCCGCCCGATCTTTTCTGCCCGGTTGCAACGAAGAAGAACTTGAATTTCTCAAATCGCTGCATTTGATCACTGCAAAACCGGTTTTATATGCATGCAACGTCAGCGAATCTGACCTTGCCGATATGGCAGTAACGAACAAACACGTTCAGGCTGTTCAACAAATTGCAGCAAAAGAAGGTTCAGGAGTTGTAGTTGTTTCTGCAAGGCTCGAGGAAGAACTCGGACAATTGGAAGCCGAAGAGGCCAAACAGTATCTGGAATCACTTGGACAAACCGAACCTGGACTCAATCGCCTCATCCGGGCAGGGTACGAACTTTTGGGTTTACAGACCTATTTTACGGCCGGAGTGCAGGAAGTGCGGGCATGGACCATCCGCAAAGAAACCAAAGCCCCACAGGCTGCAGGCGTGATTCACAGCGATTTCGAAAAGGGATTCATCTGTGCAGAAGTTTACGCCAGCGAGGATCTCTTCAGATTGGGCAGTGAAGCAAAGGTCAAGGAAGCGGGATTGTATCGCAAGGAAGGCAAAGAGTACGTCTGCAAAGACGGAGACATCATGCACTTCCTGTTCAACGTGTGAAAATCAAAGCGAGAGGTAAAGCCGGCCAGGAGCTCCACCGGCTGCTGGCTGTGCGTGGCAACTTGCACAGCCGCCCGAGGAAACCTGGGTTCCCATCGAAGCCTCTTTGCCGTTTTTCGAGACCTTCACAGTTTTCAACGGGAATGAAATCGCCTGAGACGTGAAGAAATTCCCAACCCGGTTGCTGGTCAACGAAATCGCTTTTCCCGCGGAGTCTGTAACGTCGATTTTTACACCCTCGAGCCCCTGATCCGTGCTTGAAGTGGCCGAAGAAAACACTGTGCCCGCCAGAGTGAATTGAGCTTCCTTCGCGGCTTTTCCGCCGGAGCCGTGGCAACTGAGACAGTTTTCTCCAGGACTCATAAACTCATTGCCTTCATCGTCGTCATCTTTGCCGCATGCGGCTAGCAACGATCCCCCGGCAACAGTCAACACCGCAAGCAAACCGGTCGCAATCTGCAATCTGCTCTTCACCACCATTTTCAGCTCTCCCCCGCGCAAACATGAAATCAAGAATACGACCCCTCGCAGGCAGGAACAAAGACTCAGGCGCCAAATTCAATTTCAATCTTTGATTTCAGCCAATTCCAACCCTTTTACAGAGCGCGAAAACTGGACAATCAGTACATTTTGGCGCGCGGGCTGTGCAATGGTAGCGCCCATGAAAAATCAACAAGTGGTGTGCTATCACACCCCAGGCAGGCGGAACTTTTGCGACAAGTTCTTCTTCAATCCGCAAACGATTGTCTGTCTTGGCAACCAGCCCAAGCCGCACGCTGACTCGCGCCACATGCGTGTCGACAGCCATGGTTGGAAGGCCCGCAAGAACATTTAAAACAACATTCGCTGTTTTTCGCCCGACACCCGGCAAAGCTTCAAGCGACGCTCTGTCAAGCGGAACCTGACCGCCATGCAAACTCACCAGCTGACGAGCCAATGCAACAGAGTTCTTGGCTTTGGTTGGGGCAAGTCCAATACTCTTTATCACATTCAGAAATTTCTTCTCTCCCATTTCGATCAGATCTGGAGCCGAAAATCCAGGATTCAACCTCAGGAGTGGTTCAAGAGCTTTGTTGACAGCTTTATCCGTTGTTTGCGAACTTAAAACAACGGCAATCAAAAGCTGAAAATCATTATTGTGATTCAACTCACAATGCGCATCCGGCCAAAGCTGCTCGAGTGTCCTGAAAACGTTCTCAATCTCGACGGGCTTGAGAAGCCTGGGTTTCGCCACAGTCGGAGTAGTTGTCCGCACCTTCGGACTCGCGGTGTTCCTTGCAGATTTGCTTTTCATCTTCCACCAACCAAATTGAAACCAATTTTTGCCCCTGAGCCTTCAATTTTTTAATTCTCTGGTGATCAGGGTTCTCCAGCAAGCAGGCGGACTTTTGGGCCACGGCAGCGTTCAAGGCCTGGGCAGTAAACACAAATGCCTCGGGACACGCGACAAAAGCAGCCGGGCCGACAATATCGAGAAAGCGCAACTGGCTCAAGCTGCCGAAAATCTCCAGAATTTGACCTTCCTCAACCGCCCCATGAAGCCGATGAAGAATGGT
>JBDLRR010000065.1:0-10977 GCA_039799985.1 Pseudomonadota bacterium
AACGGCATTTTCCGTTACAGAGTCATTCGCGTATCTGTTGAAATGAATACCCTTGCCAAGAGGATCTGGAATCTTATTCGACATCGCTGTAATACCGGTTGAACCCGTATCGAAATAAAGCCCAGTGACAAAATGACCATCAGGGTCGTTGCTGAGGTTATCCATGATAATAATATTGTTTATTACGGTTGTGCCGGGCTGTTGGCCGTTGACATATATGGCGCCACCATCGCTGGAGCGGGCCATGGCTTGCTCCACTCTGTTTTTTTCAATTTTAATATTCTTACGATTCCAGCAGTCTTCATTCGGGTCAAATGCTTCCGGCGTCCAGCAATTTCTCAGGGTTCCGCTTGAGCTAATTCCGGCATACGAAGTCTTCAAGATTTTGTTGTTCATGATGTTTAAGTCTTGCGCAAAGCCAATGAGTACTCCCATTCCGCCCCAATCTTTTTCGCCTGTTTTGGCAATAAAGTTGTTCGAAATGTTATCGTTGTTGCTGGCGGCTTTTTCGATAAATCTCTTTTTATCTACAAGAGTCTGGTTTCCCCTTGCCATAACTTCGGCACGCGCATCCACTTCGATCGCGGTGATCCCGACATCCAGCATGAGATTACCAATAATGACGTTCGAATTTGATCCCTCAACAAGTTGAATACCGCTGCCGCCCAGATGACGAAATGCATTTTTTTGAATCGTTATGTTATTCGAATTCTTCAGCTGAATAGCGGCCGGCTCGCTCTCAAATCTTGGAGCTTCATCTCGGCGAAATGTGCGGGTCGAAGTTTGACGATATGCCTTGTAGGCATAGTTGTTGTACCAAGTTGTAAAACCCATCTCAAAATCCATGAAGGTCACATATTTCGCTCCGTCGAAACTGATGAGGTTTTTTTGGTGGGCGAGTTCACCGAATCTGGGGTCTCTGTTTGATTCAGAAATATAAAGAGCTTTGCCCCCATGGAGTGCCCATTCCCCTGGCTGATCCATGAAGTCTTTGTTTGCAAGATTCTCAAACCATGCTGTCCACGGCGGGGCTTTTGTGCCCCAACCGCTGTACGGATCACTGCAGACGACATCGCGGACACGTTCTTGTATTGGAATTTCCAAACCCTTTTCTGCAAATTGCTTCTGAGGATTTCGAGATGGAATCAAAAAATCCGACACTGGAAAACGCTCCATACCGAATGCGCGCATCAACACGAGCTGCGTGCCCGCAGGCACTTTTGTCCCCGAGGCAACAGTCAGAGTTTCTGCTCCTCCAGTTCCGGTTCTATCAGGCAATAGCTTGAAGGGAGACATCGCTGTCGAGCATGTGGTATCCCTGCCAACATTGAGGAAACGCTTGCCATCGAGTTTGAACTCTGGAGATCGCGCGTTCATCGCCCTGCGGAATGCACGCATTCCCAATTGTCCTTCAACACCTGTTGTTATGTAGAGGTCTCGCCCGTTGATTCCCTCGGGCGGGATGATGGCTTCCCACATTGATTTTCCAGGCTCCGTGGTGCGGTCAAAAGTCACCCGCGAACTTCCCAATATCCGTGCCCAACGTGATGAGGCAGTGCCAGGTCTTGCTTCCCCGCGCCAAATCACCTGCGACGTAGATGTGCCCGAATCCGCTTCCCCGATGACAAGAGGTTGAGTGAGGCGACAGGTCCCGACAACATTTACATATACGTGCCCTCTACGGCTTTCATTTTTCAGCCGCTCGCGAACCTCTCTTTGCGCTGAAAACAGGTTATTGAACTTGCTTTTCTGTGTACCGCTGCCATCCTCGCCATCGCAATCAACCCAAACCTCATGTTCGGCGGTCTTCTGAATACCCGCGGCTTTTGAAATACCAAGCGCACCATCATCCTTGCCGCTTGCGTCTGCCCCTCTGTCAACGACGCTATTGTTGGCCGAGGAACACGCGTTCAATTGGTTTCCAATCATCACCAAAAAACAAAAAATCCAGGAAACTCTCATGACCTGCCCCCTTTTTCCGGTATTTAGGCATGCATCGGCAAGTGGAGGAGTTTTCTTGAAAAGAATGTTGAATGATCAAATATTTCTGCACTTGTCTGTTTGATACAAAAGACGACGTGACCGTTTATATGTTCCAGTGGAAGAACATCATCACAGATGAACTTCCACAAGCCGGTTGAGCCTTTCAGCATCAGAACTCATATCTTTGAAAGACCGTGCGACGGGAGCACAATCCGAACATTCAAAACATTCCCAGCCGCGTCCTTCACCTGCACGGTACCAAAGGGAATTTTGTCTGCCATTGAAAAACGACCCTGAGGTGTCTCAGTCCAAGTCAGACCGCCATCAAAGGAATACGGGTTTTTGGCCAACTCAACATCGTCGTTTGCGCCAACCAGGCTGATGACTCTTTTTCCAGACAACTCCATGAACCTTGTTCCCTGAATGACGGGTGGCTTTGTGTCATTGTCCTTCAATGGCTCAGACATTTTATCCGTGGAAGTTGGATCAGAACTGCTTGTTGAAGCTGAAGGGCTGGTGCTGCTTCCTGACGAATTATCCATCGGTTGCTTGAAAGAATCGTCCTTCATGGTAACTGGCGATGAACCCGCAGAGGCAGTTGATGTTCCACCCGTGGAATCCAAAGTGGAAGAAGATGAAGCGATTCGCTCCTCCACCACAATCTCGAGAGTTTGACCAAGTGCAGGAACCTTGAGCCTTGCCACGAAGCGCGATTCTTGATTGTATTTTGCAACAACGGCCTTGGAGAGTTCTTGTCTGTCTGCCTCGCTCAAGACTTTTTCTGCAACTTGAATTCCATCGCCACAAACAATCGAAACAGTGCCGATCTGTTGGAACTTAAAAAATGGCAAATAAGCAATACTGTCACGCGAGACAATGGAAGCCGACGTTAAACCGCTTTCAACAAAAGCAACACCGCAATCGCTGGGTGGAAGGCTTGCACTGCTTTGCAAAACAGAAACCAAATAGCCGCCTATAACTTGCTGGGGTGGTATGACAGCAAGGTTGTCGGAACTGGTCTGTGTCGAATCGGTTCCCGCTGGAGCAGGCGTTGGCGCTGGCGCTGGTGGCATGGTTGCTTTGTTGGCCGAACGTGAAATCGAGGGCTTGTCAGGTAAGCCTGTTCCGCAACCAACCAGCGGCAAAACCGCGAACAAGAAAAGTGAAAATTTCATTTTCCCTCCGTTAATGTCTTCGGAAACCCTGAAATTCACCTTGACCGAAACGGGAATGTCCCAATAAAAACCGAAATTAAAAATAAGCGAGCTGGAAGACGACCGTTTTCCAGCTCCCAAAAACCATTCAAAACTTTATTCTGATTACAGTTTCAGCTGCAATTCCAGCAGTCTGAAATCGAAGTTGGCGGCTCAGCGAATGGAACCAGGACGCAGCTTCGAAAGGGATTTCACGTAGCGCTGAGCAGCAGCAAAAGGGTTGGCAGCGAACATCTTTGCATCTGGAGTGCGCATTTCAAGGCGACCCAAATTGAATGTCGTTGAATCAGAGCCACCATTGCCAGAAGTATCACCCGGGAACGAAGAAACTTTCTCTACCGTACCTGAAGCAGACAACCCTCCCGCCGCAGTCAGGGTGTAGGTCGGAGCAGTCGTGGAATTGTTGTAATTGACTATTCCTGTGAAGTTGTTGAAGGTTGCCTTGAACGAGCCGCCGTTGAACCACGTGGCTGTGCCGGCAGCCAGGTCGATCAGCTCTGTCGCTTCCAGAATGGTCAAATTGGTTTTCTTTTCAGATTTTCCGGTTGCCATATCAGGACGTTCTGACTCAATTACCGATGCCTGCAGACATCCATTCATCTTGTAGCCACCGTCCACCTTGACGAGCTCACAACCGGCGCCATCCTTGTTGAACAAGGCATCCTTGGACTTCATTGAAAAACTGAATGACTGGTTCTGATAAGTACTCGTCAAAGCCATTTGGAATTCGGAGTTCGTGAAAATCTTGATCGACGGCAAGTCCTTGCATTTTTCTTCGAGACCCGAAGGCACGCCAGAGGAATCGTTGTCAAATCCGATCTCGCTGATGGATTTGCCTTCAAGAGAAGTCAAATCTGCACCTGGGCAAGTGATGTTGATCACGGCCTTCACGGCAAAAACGTCAGATGCTGCAGGCGCCGTCTGACCGGCTGGAACAGGTTTGCCGCGCACACATTCCATGACATTGATATCCGCTGAAACGTTTATAGTTTCCTTTGCAACAATCTTCACTTTTGGTTCACTCTGCGTGAAGCATTCTTCAAATGGACCAGGCGGTACATTGGTGTCGGATGTTGGAGTGGTTGTGCCCGATGTTGGTTTATTGTCATAAAGCTCTGATGAATTGCCAATTTCGTATTTGACTTCATCAACCGTCAGCGCCGTCGGCGTCACACTCGTAAAAGTCGCAGGGGTGATAAACGAACCCGTTGTTGTCGCACCGCCGTCATCATCCTTTTTTCCACAGGCCGAAGCTACAACCGCGAGCAAACTGATACCCGAAAGCAACATCACATTTTTCATGCGCAAACCTCCCTGTTTGGAATCATCTTTTGAATTTACAAGGATGGTATTCAGAAGTCGGCGGGAGTCAACAACCGCATTATAGAGCGCCAAACCTTCAGTTTTTGGCGCTGGCGATTTCACGGCGCAAATTCTTTATGGACCATAATTGGATGCGCGAAAGAACAAGGTTGACGATGAAAGGAGGAAGTTTTCCGCCCGGCTCGGCATACATCTCGATCGAGAAGTCGACCTTGTTGTCTGCGGCCGGCTTGACGCTCCAGAGGCTTTCAAACTTGGCGACCCGGACGAGATCAGCCCCAACAGTTTGAGACGATGGAGAATCGCTCAATCGTGCTGTGAGCTCATTGCTTTTGGCGTCCCGTTGAATCTCGACACGACTAAAAATCTCACGGTTCTCAAACGGCCACGGAATCTTGAACACGCCATAAAAAATGAAATCCATCTCTTTGGCGCGCGACACTTGCCGGGTTTCTAGAGTACCGTAAACCCACTTTTTATAATTGACCGGTTCATTGAAGAAGGGAATGAAGTCATCGACGCGCGCATTGAGTTGCGCCTCTGCCCTCACCTCTTCATAGGGGCTTCCTGCGCGCTTGCGCTTGAACACAACGATTCCGTCGTCATCCAACGCTGGCGTCCAACCCACGGGTGTAGCCGAAGCAACAGCAGATTCAGAGGCAATCAGAAGCGACGCAACCACAGCCAACGAGCTCCCTAAAAACATTGTACAGCGCATCAAGTCAGTTCCCTTGCGCCTTGGCCCACGAATCGCGCAGGGTGATGATGCGATTGAAGACTGGCTTGCCCTGCTGCGCAGAAGCGGCGTCAACGCAGAAATATCCCACTCGCTCGAACTGGTAGCGGCTCATGGCGGGCGCCGATTTGAGGCTCGACTCCACAAAGCAATTTTCGACAATTTCCAGGCTCCCTGGATTCAATTTCGACTTCCAGTCGTCGATGTCAGCGGGATTGGCCACCGTAAACAAACGGTCATAGAGCCTTGCTGTCGAAACAAACGAGTGCCGCGTGCTGACCCAATGAATGGTTCCCTTGACCTTGCGGTTGGATCCCGACATGCCGCTGCGGCTTTCGGGATCAAGCGTGCAATGCAGTGCGGTGATTTGTCCGGCCGAATTTTTGACCACTTCCTCGCACTTGATGATACCCACATGGCGCAAGCGCACCTCACCGCCCGGAACAAGACGATGAAAGCCCTTGGGTGGAACCTCCATGAAGTCATCCTGCTCAATGTAAACCTCACGCGAAAATCCAACCTGGCGTGAGCCCATTTCAGGCTTTTTCGGGTGCCACGAACATTCAAGCCACTCCTCGTGATTCTCGGGCAGGTTCGTCAAAACAACTTTAATCGGTTTCACCACTGCCATCGCCCGCGCACAATTCTCGTCGAGATTCTCACGCACGGCCGACTCGAAAAGTTCAATTTCGATTGTCGTGTTTTTCTTGGTTACACCCACACGCTCGGCAAAATTGCGGATTGCCTCGGGCGGAATACCACGACGACGAATTCCCGAGATGGTCGGCATGCGCGGATCATCCCAACCATTGACGTGTTTGCCTTCGACCAATTCCAACAGTCGGCGCTTGCTCATCATCGTGAACTCGAGGTTCAAGCGCGCAAATTCAATCTGTTGGGGATGGCACTTGGTTTTGAGCGTTTCAAGAACCCAGTCGTAAAGTGGTCTGTGATCTTCAAACTCGAGCGTACAGATCGAATGGGTGATGCCCTCGAGCATATCAGAAAGACAGTGCGCATAATCGTACATGGGGTAGATGCACCATGCATCGCCTGTGCGCTGATGTTGCGCCCTGCGGATGCGGTAAACGACAGGATCACGCAGGTTGATATTCGACGAATTCATGTCGATCTTCAGGCGCAGTGTTTTGCTGTTATCAGGAAACTCGCCGTTTTTCATTCCGGCGAACAGCTTGAGATTCTCTTCCACGCTGCGGTTGCGGTAAGGGCTCTCGCGTCCGGGCTGGGTCAACGTTCCGCGGTACTCACGCATTTGCTCTGCCGTCAGTTCACACACATAGGCTTTGCCCAATTTGATGAGCTCGACACCAAAGTCATGCAGCTCCTGAAAATAATCAGAAGCATGAAAAAACTTTTCCTGCCAATCGAAGCCCAGCCAACGCACGTCTTCCTTGATGGCATCGACGTACTCTTGCTCTTCCTTGGTCGGATTGGTGTCGTCCATCCGCAGATGACAAACACCCTGATAGTCGCGTGCAAGACCAAAGTTCAGACAGATGGATTTGGCATGGCCCAGATGAAGGTATCCGTTGGGCTCGGGGGGAAAGCGGGTCACCACCCGGCCGTTGTTTTTTCCTGCGGCGAGATCTTCATCGATGATCTGGCGAATAAAGTTGGACGGCTTTGTTTGTTCAGTGTTCGTGTTGTTCATTTTTCTGCCCGTATTTTAAGCAACCCGTATTTGCTGCGGTTGCTGTACATTATGCGCTTTAATGTCTGGTAGGATTTGTGAATGATCAAGTCGAGGGCGTCTGTTTTTCGTAAATGGTTGCAGGCATCCCGACATTCATCAACAGCGTTGGATTGCGGATGAGTTTAATATGAATGCGACATTTTTGCTGATGACAATCGTCCCTTTGATTGCCTTTGCAGTTGCCGATGCCATGGGCGGACTCAAGACCGGAGTCGTGGTTGCTGTTGCTCTGTCGCTGGTTCTGTTTGCCGCCAATTGGATGATGCTGGGTTTCTTTGAACCGACGAGCCTCATAGAACCCGTTTTCTTTTTGGTTTTGGGACTCGCCTCCTTGCGTCTCAAGAATAGCTTGTGGTTCAAATTCCAACCCGTCGTGGTCAACGGCCTGACTGCAGCATTGCTCGCAGGTTACCAAATTGCGGGCCAACCCTTGCTGGTCAAATACGCACCCATGATGGACAAGCTGATGCCGCCTGAAAATCAAGGAGTCCTGACAGACCCGCGAATTCTTGAAAAGTTGGCGCACGTCTCGCATGCACTTATCTATATGCTCATCATTCATGCAGTCTGGGTGGCCTGGGTCGCCCTCAAAAAAAGCAACTGGGCTTGGGTCGGCGTGCGGTTGGCAGGCTATCCTCTTTTGATTCTCACCGTCGTTATTGCCATGGTCGCGGGTTGAGTTTCTTTTAAACTCAAAAACGTTGAAGTTGAAATTCGAAACATCTGACGTACAGTCCTTCGCTGAAACCGGAGACAACAATGGAAGTCGAAACAACCCCCATATCGGGACTGCTGATCTTCAAGCCCAAAATCTTTGGCGACAGCCGGGGATTTTTTCTGGAAACCTACAACCACGACCGCTACCGCGACGCCGGACTGCAGGAATCTTTTGTGCAAGACAACATGTCGTATTCACAAAAAGGAGTCTTGCGCGGACTGCATTTTCAAAAACCATACACTCAAGGAAAGTTGGTGAGTGTTGTGCAGGGGCAGGTTTGGGATGTGGCTGTCGATCTGCGCAAGAGCTCGACCACGTTCGGCAAGTGGTTTGGCCTGTACCTTGATGGTGAATCCAAAATCCAGTTCTACGTTCCGCCAGGATTTGCTCACGGATTTGTCGTGACCAGCGACACGGCATTGTTCAGTTACAAATGCACAGACACTTACCACCCGGAATGTGAATCAAGCTTGCTGTGGAACGACCCGGACGTTGGCATCCGCTGGCCCAAGATCGACGGAGTCGAAATGCCGCAGCTTTCCAACAAAGACGCACAGGCGCCTCGCTTGAAGGATATTTCAAGCGACCGCCTGTTCCCGTAAGGAATTATTTGTCAGCTGGATTTCGGAACTGCTTTTATTCGTCCAGGATCTGGGTCTCGGTCGCAACCTGGCTCTTGGTCTTGAAGCGCAGGATGAGTTTGGAAGCCACCATTCCAAAATTCTGGAAATCTCCACGGACGGCGGCCACCTGCTGCTTGACCCGGGCCCGATTGCGAAGAACCGTCTGCTCCATGTTTCTTGGAATGGACGAGCGCAAATCCGTCCAGATGTCTTCGCAGGCTTCCTGCTTTTTTATTTTCAGTACGGCATTTGCAAACGGAACAAAATTATTCACCGCTTTTTCTGATTTACCGAGCCAGGAAATGGAATTGGTCTCGAGTTTCTTGTGGGTGATTGTTAACTCGCGCAGGCGAATCTCGAATTGCCTCAAATTGCGCGCATAGTCTTTGTCATTGCGGCGGTCAGACTGGTTCAGCAAACGCCCGAGTCTGACGAGCTCACTTTGAAGTTGAGTCAACTTCAGTGCATCAGCATGAAGCTGAGCCTCTTCTTTCACTCCACGCGCCGGACCCGCATGACCCAACTGACCAAAATCGTCGAGCAATGCCAGTTGAGGAGAAATGATCTCGGCAATGTCCTTGCGACACTGTTTTTTGTCTTCGTCGATCTTTTGCATCTTAAGTATGTAGGCCGAACGCAATGCCGCACCTTCGTCGGCAGAACTCATCACCCGCTCAAATCCGGCCCATGCCTTGGTCGGAGTCAACACGGACGCACAAACCAAAACACCAAGCGACAAACCAAAAACACTGTTGCGATTTCGAATTGACATGGTCTTGCCTCCGGAATCTGGGTCGATGAGCCCCTTGGGCTTGAACCGTCTTTCAGCAAGGCAAATGCCACTGCTCAAAACAAGAGCGATAGGCAAAGAAATTGGGACCTTAATAAATCCGCAAGATCAAAACGCCTGTTTCTAAATCATAAGAAACTGGTTTTTGACTAAAACTTAGACAGTTTGGACGGAGAGTCAAAATCCCAACTCATTCAGATTTACCTCCCCCGACCGGGTAGGCATTTTGGTTGACGAGCCAATCGAAAAACAATCCATGACTGGAGGTTACACATGGCCGTTTCGACCCGCTTGATGACACTTTCGCTTCTGGCAACTTCGCTCGGCGCACATGCATCGATTCTGCCTCGCAACGACCTCCACCTCGAAGACAACCTCGAAATGATCGCCAACATGACCGAAGGCGAATTCAACACCATCATCGAAGGCGTCATTGGCAAGTATCGTGAACCTGCTGCGAAGCAGGGAGCAACACTGAAAGTCAATGCCCTGTGGACCAACTCGACAGTCAACGCATCGGCACAGCAAATGGGCAACAGCTGGATCATCAATATGTACGGCGGTCTTGCGCGCAGGCCGGAAGTGACGCCAGACGGTTTCGCAATGGTTGTTTGCCATGAATTAGGTCACCACTTTGCAGGTTTCGCTTTTAAAGGTCAGTCATGGGCTGCAAATGAAGGCCAATCAGATTACTTCGCAACCCACGCTTGTGCTCGTCGGGTTTGGGGCGACCAGAAAGACCTCAATGCCCAGTTCCGCACCACTGTCGGCGAATTTGAAAAGTCAAAGTGCGACGAAGCTTACACAGAACAATCTGACCGCGACCTTTGCTACCGCACGTCTGCTGCAGGATTGTCGCTTGCAACCCTTCTCTCCAAGTTGGGCAACAGCACTGAACCACGCTTTGACACTCCGGATGACAAAAAAGTCGCACGCACCAACGACAACCACCCTGCAGCGCAATGCCGTCTGGACACCTACTTCCAGGCTGCACTTTGCAACAAACCCTTTGATGCCATGCTGATTCCGGGCAAGAAGATCTCCGGTGGCCGCGGCGGTTTGGATGCAGAAAAAGAATCGGCAAAGTTTACCTGCACGGAACTTGACGGAAAGAGCTTCGGACTGCGTCCCACATGCTGGTTCCGCTCACGTTTGACATTGAAAAATTGATCCAACTCGCCGACACTCATAACAAGTGGACCGCCGCCGGGTTTACTCCAGGCGGCGGTTTCTTTTTGAGGGGTAGTCAATGCGAGCTTTGCTGTTTTTGCCAGATTTTGCGAAAGCCAACAAAAACGATCTCAGCGTGGTGATTCGTTCATCCGGGATACAACTTGTTGAATGCGATACCGAGGAAGAAGTTTTTACGCGCATGAACGAACCCGGCATCTCGCTGCGCAGAAGCTTGCTGATCACCGACGAAACGCACAGCAACCTTGTTGAAAAATTCAGCCAGATTTATCCCAATTGTCTGATCATCCTGACCATCCGCTCGGCAATCGGCTTGCTTCCAGCCAACTTGCGCGAATGCTTGCCGGTTCAATGCTTCGTTGCGTCCAACAACAACGAATTCGAACCGCGTGACCTGCAGACAATCATCCGTAAATTTCAGACTTGTGATGTTTTTGGACTCGAAAAATACATCAAGGGTGGCTGCGAGATTTATCGCCAGGATATTGCCAACCACCAAGACAAACTCAATGCCATCCAACGGGTGGGTGACTTCGTCTCTTATTTGGGCGGCAACATCGAGAACAACCGCTTCCACGAATATTCAAGACGCATTTCAGAGATGATGGACGAATTGATACTGAACGCGGTGTTTGATGCCAACATCCGCTATAAAGGCCAACCACACAGAACCGATTTTAATCTC
>JBDLRR010000066.1:0-21649 GCA_039799985.1 Pseudomonadota bacterium
GGAAATCTTTGAGCCAAGAGCAGCAAGCCTCACTGGGCAAGGATGCGAGATCAGGCGACGAAAAGACCCGAAGGAGTGTTTTTGAAAGTTGGGGAACGGAGTTTCGCCTGCAGGGGCTCAAGGCTTGGCTTTCGGTTTGTCATTCGGTCGTGACCAAACAGCCTGAAACGCTTGTTGAATTCCACAAGTCGGAATGGTTCCAGCCTGCCAATAAAGAGGCCTGGAACAAGCGATTGCATGCGCGCTCGCGTGCAAAACAGGGACCCCGCCGAATTCAAACCCGCCAGGATGGGCTTGTTGCGGTTGCCGAAACCCTCAAGTCCGACGATTGCTCGGTGACCGAAACGGAAGTGATCATTCGGCGGCCCGACGGTGCACTCAACTTCTGGGTTTACGACGCGGGTGGAAAAAAGGTGAATCGCAGCCATTTTCCGGCCCCGGGTCGGCCTGAAGGTAGTCACGAGACAGTTGAAAAACCATCTCCAGATGCTTGCATGGGTTGTCATTATGACCTCAAGGCCCGCACCTTTGACGTTCTTTTCCCGTCAGCCGATGAGTTGAATTTGGCCAAAACATCCTCATTGCCCGTGGTCTGTCGGTTGGCCGACGAGCCTATTGCGGACGACAACTGAATTCGGCCAACTAGCCGAAAATGCCCCAAAAAAATCGCTCGACAAAGTAAAATTTGCGCATTATCCGCTCGCAACCCGGTTGTGTGTCCGGATTCAAAGGAGACGGCTCGATGAGGTCGGTTTCAAAGTACGTTGCGTTTGCTGTTGTTGCTCTTCTGATCACCGCGTGCGGACGAGGCGACAACGTTCGCAAAAATGAATCACTCGCGCATTTGTCATCGACCCGTGCTGCGCCAGCCAAAAAAACAGCTTGCGTCAGCTTTCAGGGAAATGGAGTTTATTTTTCCTCGCATATCGGCGCTCTGATTGCACTTCTTGAAAACAATTACGAGCCGGTTTTTGCCACCGGCGGTTCAAGCGGGGCAATCATCGCAGGACTCGCTCGCGCGCTCGTGGAAAATCCGTCGCTGGCGGATGGGCGTGGTTTCAGTCCTCAAGAAGCCGCGGTTGTTTTGGCAGCGAGCGCACCTGTCATTGAATCCGTGCTGTTTCTTCCTCGCTTCACAACTCCATTGTTGCTTCTGGATTCTCTGGACGTTTTTCTCACAGGCTCAAGTATGGGAGTTTTGTCTGCAGAGCCCAATGACGGCCTCGTCAATGCCGAATCCATCGTCGGGCAATCAACGCTGGTGATTGATTTCTACCGAACCGCCGATTTTAGCGAAATCTTTTCCATGGGCAGTGTCCGCGAAAGAGAATTCGAATTGGCACGCATGTGGAAAAAATATGCCAACACGGTTGATGTGACACCCGAGGATGCAGCAGATGCTCTGTTGACCTCTCGTGAAACACTGGAAGGCCAGGGGCGTGCGGATCTTGTCGAAATTCAAGATCGCATTTTTAAGCTTTACCGCAGCAAAAAAGACACGTTTCACAGAAACTGGAAAACCCAACAGGATTCTTGGAATAGGTTGATTGGCGGCAACGCCAAAGCTTTCGGACTCGATTCGCGCGAGCGTCGGCAGAGCATTTTCAAGACGCTTGTTGAAAAAATGCGGGCGCTTGAAAGTTTCGACGCACTTGCTGCAACCTTATCAGGACAGTTCATGCTCGCCGATCCTGATCGCGTTTATCGTGCCTTCGAGGGATTCGATTCGCGCACCAACCGCCGCATCGAAATTCCGACGAACACCATCATCCACAGCACTGCCCGCCGTGCCAAGAAAGTGGATGGAGATTGGCACGAAAACAAAGGCATTGGCAGTTTGCATCAGGTTTATTTTTCAAACCCAGCACAGACGCCTGCGTTTGCTGATCGTTTGCTTCGACCGGAGCATAACCCGATGCGCCCGTCGGATGAAAAACTTCAACCATTGGTTCCCAGTGAACGGATTGTTGTGGCGTCTATGCCTCTGGGGCCTACGCTCGCAACAACAACTGGCGAACCCACAGCATTCTTGCGCTACCCCATCGATCTCGATGTTCCGAACAGACTGCGATTGGGAATGACTTCAATCAATGATGGATTGATTGGATTTGGTGGATGGCTCGAAAAAGTGTCGTTGGGCACTGCCCGACAATTTGAGGCATGCGCCGCCAATAACGTGGATGCCTATTTGTACACTTCTGACGGCGATGGCGTCAGTCGTTTTGCCAAGATGATTCTTCTTGGAATGTTTTTGGATGTTCCTTTGCGAGGACTCCTGGCCAAGCAAATCGAGCATCCGACAGACATCAATGCACTTCTGTCTGGCAATACGGTTTATAGTGGGATCACCACAGGCGACATGCAGTCGGCGTTCGACAATGCGG
Organism: Pseudomonadota bacterium; assembly: GCA_039799985.1. GTDB lineage: Bacteria > Bdellovibrionota_B > Oligoflexia > Silvanigrellales > Silvanigrellaceae > RFOM01. The sequence continues at coordinate 2,385 of JBDLRR010000066.1, forward strand.
TGGACTCGGCCGATCGCATTTTCACTGACAGTCGCGTTGCCAAGGGCAGGGTTGGAAATATTCCGGTCAATCTGATTTTTGCGAGTCCGTCGGAGGTCAAAGGGCCTGCCGCCGCCAATGCCAATATCGCTATCAGATCCAATCGCCGGGCCATGGTTCTGGCAGCTTATGAATATACGCGGCGTGTCATAGTCGAACAAAAAATACATCAGTCCACGTTGAATCTTTGGAATCTGTCGGGCGACAGAATCAAGCTGCTTCCGCTTGAAAATCCGGCCGATATTCTCTCTCTTGTGAACCAGGCTGTTCCGCGACTGGCTTACTGAGTCTGGTAAACCTATTGAAGGGTGCCTGATCCTGGTGACTCGGTCATGGTTCCACTCTGCCGCCCAGCGAGCTTCATAAAGTGTTCGGCGGCAGCTACAAGTTCTTTGACCCTGAAGGGCTTTTGAAAAATCGCATCCGCACCAATCGTATGGGCGTCTTCGCGTGAAACGTCGTCGTAGGCCGTCATGATAAAAATCAGAGGCTGAATAGAGGTTCTTTCGGCGGCCATCCTCTTGACGAAGGTTTGCCCCGTAACCCCAGGCATGCGCACATCTGTCACGACGAGACTCAATTCTGCGGAATGTTTTTTCCAGAGCTCCTCGCCCTTGGCACCATTGGCGGCCGTGAGTACCCTCCAGCCGCACTGATTCAAATGCCAACCGAGCTCTTCAAGTATCGATGCTTCATCGTCAACCAGCAAAACCAAGGGACGCTGAGGCATGACTCACCGCCTTCCTGAAAAATCGTCAATTTGGTTGTTTATCGGACAAAAATGATGGCCTTTGAGCGATATTTTAAAAAAACGAATTTTTCCTTCAGCATCGTCGATTGATTCCCGATACCTCGATGCACCCCGGAATAAGTACGGATGTGGAGGTTGTTGTGAATCAGCAACAGGCAGACAGCGGTAGCAGGGCCTCATTGCGTCGGGGAAATCCAAAATTCTTGAGTCAGCAATTGGGAATTCCAATTCAAGACGTTCTCAATGCCATTGAATTTGCCCATCTGGAACCCAGTGAAGGCGAAGGTGGAAACATCGAGTACGAGTTTCAATCCGTCATGACTGCATACCTCGAACAAAATCGACTCAGGGAGGCCAACACGGCATCCGCGATGCAGAACGTCGTTCGCGAATGTTTGGATGCTTGCCAAGAGTCGATGCGCCAAATGATTCGCGAAGAGAATCGTGTGGCTTATCAGATTAAAGACATGACCGAATCCCGATTTCTTGAAGTCTTGGGCCAGGTCAGCTTGTCACTCGGTCGAGTCGAAGCATTTGTGATGCAGGCAGCCCGTTTGTTGAGTCAAATCGACATGCGGCTCGCACGCAATGAATCGACAGTCGAGAGTTTGAAAAAAGTGACTTCTTCCGTCACTGCTGAACAATCCCGAGCCACAGAGACTGCGAGCGTTGCCGAAACAGGCAAAAAGACACCCATACGGGCGATGTCCAATTCCGAGCACTGGAAAGAATTCGAAGCGCAAGTCACACGAAGCTTCAGCGCCAGCGGAAAAATGGCCGAGAGTGCCATTTCCGACTGGCTGAGTACGAGCAAGTCGGTTTTGAATTTGGGAAGTCTGGAACTGCGTCTGAACGGAGAACATCTGTTGGAAGGGGTGCGTCCTGCGCTTGTGGACAGCAGTTTTTCTGCGCTTCACTTTTCCCTGCCCGCCGATGAAAGCGTTCTTCCTGCGTTTGAAAATTTTCAGGAATGGGTCCGTGTTGAAAGGGAAAAAGGTCATTCTGCGATTTTGTTGTACCTCGTTCTTATACTCAACCGGGGGCCACAAATATCTTGGTCGGGTTTTGTAACCACGTTCATCAACGAAGCCTAAGATTGGGCTATGTTTATACACTGAGGCGGCGATGTGGCGAGCTCATGTTGTTGATGTGATGAACCCGATGGGCGCTCTGGTTGCGCAGCGAGTCCGCCATTGCCGATCGGTATACGTTCATGCATCGACACGTGATGCACTTTTTTTTGCAGCCTGGAAACATGCCATCGAGCCCAACGCACACATCTCATTGGGTTTCAATTCAAAGGTGGTCTTGCTTGAAAATCTCGAGCGGATCGTGCGCATTGCACTTCAATTGATGAATCACCCCATGAACAAGAGTGACGACGTGTTTATTGGTTCGATTGGGGATCCCAAAATCAGGCCAAAATCGCACATTTTAAGGCCTGGAGAACTTCCTTTGGAAATGCGTTTGCGGGAAGAAGTTCTTTATTTTTTTGGAACTCTCACGGCAGTTGGAAGCAAGCTGCAGCTTTCGGAACGCATCAGGACATTTGAGTATCTTGCAGCGGTGGTTGGGCAAAATGACGAGATTCTTCCAATGGCAGTGGAAGAAAATTTGGGGCACGAACTGCGATCTGTCTTTGAATTCCTGAACTCTCTTCATTACATTCAATCGAATGCTCGGCAAACCGGACGTATAAAGCGCCTTTGTGAAGTTGAAAAAAAATTGCAGGACATCTGCTGCGCAGCTTCGCTTTTTGAACACGCCAAAGACCAAGCGACGCAACTCAAGTGGGATGTGAATTCCGAAGGTGATGACAGAGGAGATGACTCGGCGGTCGTTATCTTCCCGTCTGCTTCAGTTCTCGGACAAACCCAGGAACAAATGCGTCGTCTAATCGCTGAGCATCTGACTCAAGGACAAACTGAGTACTTGCTGGTCGACTCTTTTCATCACAGGTTGCGTTGGATGGAACGGCTGAACCGCACCCGTCAGCAAGTGATTTTTTCAGAAATCAAGATGGATCCGTTGCGTGCACGCAGCAACTTCGAGTCGCGCAGTGGACGCACGCGCATCGCGATTCTGTCGAAAAAAACAATTCAATATCTCATAGCGTTAAAGTCATCGGCGCTGTTCCGGTTGCTGCCCATTGGGGTGCAGGAGATTGTCGACACCGCAATGGAAATAAACGAAATTCGCGAACAAGAAGGCTTGGGTGAGGCGCCAGGTTTTGACTTTGTGGATCTCGTTGAGGCCCTTGCAGTTCTGGGATTCGAAATCAATTCAGGGCAAATTCTCCAGTCAATCAAAGATCAAGTCGTACCCAAGTTTCTCGATGCGACTTTGCGTCAGCAGTCCATCGACAGCGATCAATGTTACAGACTGCTTTCTGATTAAGCATTCAGTGTCATTTTCTTCCAACACAGTTTCCATTGCGTGGCAAGTTGACGCCGCAAATCTGCTGACTCACTGGCCAACTCTTCGAACCGCTAGATTGGTAAGGCAATCAAAAAATTCGCGGTGAGGAGGGAAGAATGAAGATATCCAGGTGTGCCTTGTGGTTGGGAGCAGTTTGCTGGTGGTCATCTCAAGGCATCGCACAGGCAGCGAACTCTGAAAGCAACACGTATGTGAAATTCCGCAACGAGTCGGCATTGTCTCATTACCTGAAGCAAAACCCCGAGAGCAGTCGAGTCCATTCTGCGCTGATGTGGGTCCAGACCTCTGCTGCCGGGAGAAATGTCTTCACTGCAAACGTTCAGCAGTCCTTGGGTATTGAAACCGTTGAAAGTGATCACAATTCTTATCGCATTCCCAAACCCGTGATGCCCGAGTTGCTGGCGGCTGAGGTTCCCGGCGCCAAGTTGTGGGGCATCAAAAAGATTCAGAGCATGACAGCCTGGAATACAACCCGGGGCAGTGCTGATGTTGTTGTGGCCGTTGTGGATACCGGTATCGATTACAACCATCCTGCACTCAAGGACAACATGTGGTTCAACATCGCAGAGAAAAATGGACAACCGGGCGTTGATGACGATGGCAATGGCTATGTGGATGACATCCATGGAGCCGATTTCATTTCGGGCAAGGCCACACCGCTCGACGACGAAGGACATGGCAGTCATGTCGCGGGTACTATTGCAGGACGCTTACCGGCAGATGACTTTTATGGTGTAGCGCCGCAGGCACGCCTGATGGCCATCAAGACCCACAACACCAAAGGAGAAGGCAGCAAGTCGTCGGTCGTGAAGGGGATTTTGTATGCTGCCGACAACGGAGCGCGGGTGTTGAATTGTTCCTGGGGTGGCGCACCCGAGGCAGGTGAGTACGACCAGATGCTTTTTGATGCGATTGAATACGCAAACAAAAAAGGAGCAGTGCTGATTGCTTCTGCGGGCAATGCAGCAGCCAACAACGATACCGGAATGCACTTTCCGTCCAATTACGATTTGCCCGGAATTATTTCTGTGGCTTCGTCGACCAGCAATGACACCCGATCGTATTTTTCCAATTACGGATCTCGGACAGTCGATCTTGCGGCGCCTGGTTCAAACATCTGGAGCGTCACGGCGGGCGGAAAGAGCTATGAGTCTCTTTCTGGAACCAGCATGGCATCACCGCACGTTTCGGGTGCTGCAGCTTTGTTGGCCTCGACTCCCGCAGGTCGTGGCATGAGCCCTGGGCAGATCCGCGAAACACTCATGAACAACGTCGAAAAGTTGCAGGAATGGTCGACCCGTGTGATTTCGGGCGGGCGGCTGGATGTGTCTTTCATCGGCAAGTGATCAGTTTGCTTGCGACAGGTAATCTGTTGCATCAAATCAAAACGGGGATCGGCAGCCAGGCTTCCGATCCCCGTTCTTTATGTTGATTGACTCTTATTGCGCGGTTGTCGCAGCTGGAGTTTTGTCGAGTGTGTTGAGAGCTTCAAAGCCTGGCAGCTTGCTCAAATCGGGAACCACAACAATTTCCACCCGGCGGTTGGCAGCACGGCCTTCCTTGGTGTCGTTCGCGCGTGCAGGTTTCGCTTCGCCATAACTGGCGGCGCTGATGCGTGTGTCAGACATTCCGGCATCGACCATCTTTTTGACAACCGAAATAGCGCGCGCAGCTGCGAGCTCCCAGTTGCTGGCAAACTTGCCGCCACTGATGGCGACGTTGTCGGTGTGGCCTTCGACCTGAAATTTCTTGTCCTGAATGGACTGCAGCAGAGCAGCAACTTCCTGCACTGCTTTTTGGCCATCGGCAGTGAGCATGGAAGAGCCGCTCTTGAACAGAAGGTCGCTGTTGAGTGCCACCACCATGCGGCCGTCGACCATACGCACGCGCAACTTTCCAGCGTCGATCATCGTCTTGAACTTCAGAAGCAGCTCTTGGTACTCGGCAACGCGTTTTTCGGTTTCAGCCTTGTTCTTTTCCATCTCAGCCAAGGCGGTGCGGAGTTTGTCGTTGTCTGACTGAACCTGGGTCAGTGAACCTTCCAGCATCGACTTGTCCTTGCTGACGGCTGTCACGGTCTTTTCCAGGCTGGTTGCCTTTTGCTCGAGGGTGCTGGCTTTCTGCTCCAAAGAGCTGGCTTTGGCTTCCAGGTTGGTGGCCTTCTTGCTCAGGTCCGACGATTTGGCCGACTCGCTCTTGAGCGAAGTGTTGAGTTCATCCACCGCCTTGGTGCGCTTGGCGAGCTCCTCTTCGGTGGTCTTGAGGCGCGTTTCAAGAGCTTCATACTTGGTTTTGCTCACGCAACCGGCGGAGAGAAGGATGAGGCATGCCGTTGACGGCAACAAAATGGATTTGATCTTTTGCATCGAGAATCTCCCTTGTTATCTTTAAGAGAGAATTTTTTCTCATGTCGGACGCGAAGGCAAGGGAGCAAAACATGACTGTCAATACCAAGTGGCTGCCGTTGGCAACTTTGGGCATCGGTTTGGTTGGAGGGTGGGGCGCAAGCAGATTGCTTGGAAGACCGCCAGCAGTCCTGCAGTTGAATGAGACTGCTCCCGCATTGGTTGTGAATGGGCGAACGTGGTCCTACGGCGATATGCCGGCAGAGCTGCGAAACCGCGTGCATACGGCTTTTCTCCAGGCCAACGAACAATTGCGCATAGCGCTTGAAGATTTTGCAACACGTGCGTCGCGCTCGGGTGGAAAGGTTGACGACTTCAACTGGGAAAAGGAGGCAATGGCAAAGATTGATGAAAAGGCCTTGCGCTCCATTTATGAAAATTCCCTTGGATTCAAAAACAGAGGCCCTTTCGATTCGCCGGAAATCAAGCAATCATTGATGAAGTTTGCCGTCGACCGCGAGCGTTCGATGATGATCTCGGAAGAACTTCAAAAGCTCGGCAAGGAAAACAAACTGCAGTTTTTGTGGAATCTGCCTCTGGGCGTTCGCCTGGAAGAGGATCTATCCATTTATTCAACCTTGGAAATTGGAACCGATGGCAAGCCGGTGGTGGGAACGGTTGATGTGATGTTCAACTATGCCCAACAGTTTGGTGAAGGTGCATTCAATCTTCTTTACCGCATCGCAACCGACAAAGGCCAGCGCATCCGCATCCGACTGCTCACCGAATACAGCGGAACTGAGCGGGAAAAGAAGGCGATCGAAACCATCGGTTGTGTGACGAGCGGAAAGTTCAACCCCAATGAGATTTTTGCCATTCACCAAAAGCTTCTCCAGGATGTTCCAAGTCTCAAGCCCGAAAAACCACAGGTGGATTGGAAGCAGGCATTTCCTGGCAATGCAGACCTCGCGGGACGCATTGAAACTTGCACTGCGAAGCCGTTGAATGAAAGTGCGATGCTTTCAAACACAAAAGTTTGGCAAGCCTTGCGGCAAAACCCATTGCCGATTCTGTTTCACGAGGGGCGCAGGATTTCAGAGTATGATCCGCGTGGCATCGAGGCGGTGGTGAGGTTTGCATTGAAAAATTGAACTTGCGTTTCTGATGCAACAGAACTTCTTCAATTCGAGATGACGTGAATTTTTAATCCGAAATCTCCGATTTCAGTCAGCGATGTTCCGTCGCTCGAGTGTCCAGCGCCAAAAATGCAGCTGGAAGGTTCAACTTTCAACTCCTGAGTCCATCCTGAACCATTTTGACTTTGCCTCAAAAAGTCGATCTTGCAGGTCTTCTTATCTCGCTTTTGAACCACAAATATTCCAGTTCCAGCGACCTTGAATTGAGCGTCTGTACCACCTGCAATTTGCAATCGTTCCCCTTCATCTTCGATTTGGAGAAAGTTGTTTTCGGCATCGATTGCTGACAATGCGTTTCCATTGGGGAACAGTCGTGAATTCTTGACGCGGGTTGAAAATCGAGACGTCTTGAAATCTGCTATGGTCACAAATTTTGTGCTGCCTGCCTCCAATGAGGACAATCTCAAGGTACCATTCTTTTCAAACAATAGTTTCGATTTTCCCTGGCCGCTATCTTCAGTCCATGAAGAGTGCAAGAGTGTTGCTTCATTCTCATATGGAATGGCCTGTGGAGCCTTGTTGAGGGATAACGCAAGCACCGCGCTGTTCCAGGTAATGAACTGTCGTTTCCACCAGATGCCACCCAGATTGGCGTCAATTTTGGATTCATCGCTTGGGTTCGAAAGGATGATGTTCTCTCCAGCGGTTGACCATGCTTCAGGCCCAAAGAGTCCGTTCAGTCCGAAGGTGGCTGATTGAACCGAATTTTGGTTCAGGCTCAAGGCATGGCCACGCGCAAAGTCCAGATAAAGCGCACTGCCTTGATTGCCTTTAAACAGAATTTGCCCGTCATCCGAGGCTTCAACTCCCGAAAAGACTCCCCGTTGGGATGCTGGCCACTGCGTTTTGTTCCAAATCCGGTGTGCAAGTGCATCATACCAAATCAGGGTGCTGGACGTTTGAATCACGAGAAGTTGTCGTGGGACGCTGAGTTTCTCTTCCCGATTGAGTCTTCTGGCGCCAACGGCCCACGCAGGCCATTGCAAGCGGCAGGTGTTCGCGTCTACTTGACTGCTGCCGTTGAACATTGCTCCCAGGTTTGCTGCAGCGAAGGTGTAATTTCCGTACTCACCATGCAACATGACCTTGTGTTTCTTTTCGTTTGTCTTGAGGTCATGGCGCAAAAGAGAGCAGACAGTGCCTTTGCATTCATCTATTTCCAATTGACGACCAGAATTTGTGCAGCGTGTGCGCAACCATGTTCCGGGATTCACCTGGCCAAAGGTCTGGACCCCAACGAGTTTAGGCGCATTTGAAATTTCCCAAGATTCTGCTGCGAGCGCGGCGGATGGCTCGCGAAATTGAACAAACTGTGCACTCAAAATCTCGTCTGCCTTAACACCCATCAGTAACAATTTTTGAGTCGAAATCGGGATTTTCGCGTGCACAGCTCCAGAGATAGACGAAACTTCAAAAAGGCAAAGGGCTGCAGCAACGAATGCAACAACACGCAAACGTTTTGCGGGTCTTGGTGTGTTGGATGTTTGCATCGAATTGCGCATAACTTCTTCCTTATGGAATCGCTTCTGTCATGAAATAGAATGTCCTTCCGAGGTCGTCCTTGAGCCAAAACACCCCACGAAGCCCGGCCGATGTGTCCGGTGCGTAGAGTGAATATTGGCAGCTTCCTGCATGTTTTTCTTGTGTCGTTGACTTGTTTGCACAGTAAGCTGTGTTGGGAAGTGCAGGAAAATCGACGAACAAATACTCAGTGCTCATCGGGTGGATACCAAATTTCTTTTCCTGGGATGTTGAATGATTTAAAAAATCATACGCTAATAAAAGTGGGTAGCCGGTCGGACTGTCGCCCACACCAATATACGCGTTCTTGAGGCATCGCGTCGTTGCATTTTTGCCCGCTCCCGTTGTGTTGAGGCAATTGCTCGCATTTGTTGCCCAAGCAACTTGAGTCGCAGTTCCGTTGGTTTCGACCACAGTTCCTACAAGATTGTAGAAATTTGGTCGCCGGTAGTAATCCGTTCCGTTGATCGTTATCACCGTGTTTACAGTCGCTGGTTCCGCTGTCTCTGCAAAAGACGTGTTTGCACCTGCTTCGATTGCCGTTTTTTGCCCTACGGTGGCGTTGTTTGTTGGATCTGTTTCATTTCTCAACGGAACCCGAAGAAGAGGGCTATCGCCTTGAATGACGACTTTTTGGGGATCGGCTGAGTTGAAGAAAACTTTGAACGGCGAAGATTTTTTACTGAATGTGCCGTTGACTATGAATTGTCCAAGCGAGTTTGCAGTGAGCGCAGTCTCGGTGTTCATATTGCCCAATGGCTGGAAAGTGGGTTCCGCTTCATCGCCGGCAACCGCATTGGTCGAATTTGCCACGTAGGCTGTCAGGTCGGTCCCGGTTTCGTTTTTGAATTGGCAAAGCGCATAGACCTTAATTGTTTGTTCGCTGTTGTAGATCCATGGTGTACATGAAACAACGGGCGCGTCGATTTTTACGGGTGCCAAGAGGGCTACTTTTGTTCCGCCAAGATCGGTTGTTCCCGCAGGTGGTTTGCAACGCAGGCTGCCCTGCAAATAATTCGTGAGCGTGTTTGAGGTCACTTTCATTCCGGCTCCGGAGGGGAGTGAACCTACGGTACCACCTGTTGTGCCTGCATCTGGGGTATATGCGCCAGCCGCTGTGGTTGTGCAATCTCGACTTCCGCTGCTGATGTAATTTCCAGCCTTGTCATAATGCCAGGCATAGAATCCCGGACATCCGTTTCCGCCAGCAGCAGTTCCTACCGCGTTGACGCTGCAGGTGACCGAAATATCGCACTCACGGCTGCTTCCTATATTGTCCCCACTGGCCGAACAGCTGTAATTCGCGGGTTGTGTGTTTGTTGTCGTGATCAGTGCCCTTCGCATGGCACCTGCGGTAATCTCGATGTCCTGGGTTTTGCTGACGCCGCATTTGCTGAACGACAGGGTGTGGGTTTTGGCCTTGTAGATTTTCAAATTGGCTGTGGTGGCAGGTTGGGTTCCGTAGGAGATGCTGTCGGCAAAGGCGCCTTGTTCATTGCCCGAGATGGCAAGATTGCAGTTTCCTCCGTTGGCCGCGTTTGTGGTCGTATTGCCAAAGGCATCAACCGCAGTCACGGTTACGGCAATCGATGATGTTGCGTCGGCATAGGTATCAACGCTGTAGGTGCTTGGCAAATTTTGAATATTCAGGGTCGATGCCGTTCCTGCGACGATCTGTGGAATCGTCACGTCTGCGGAGACACCCCGTGCCGAGACGCGCAAGGTTCGCGTTCCGGTTTCGGTCTTCTTGAAGTGCATTGTTCCGGCTGAACCTGGTGTGCAGTCACCGGAGGAGGTGAACGAGCAAGAAGAGATCGAGCCGGCATGCACTTGTGCCGTTGTCGTGCTCAGAACTTCTGCAGTGGTTGCGGTTCCGCTGATGGCGTTGTTGCCTGTGCCCTGCAAGGTCACCGAGATAGTTTGTGTCGTTCCGCCAACGCCGGGCATTGCAACTGCCACACCGGCCTTGTTGCTCAGCAACTTCACTCCCGTCAGCCAGGCGTTTCCGAAGGCTGCGGCAAGGGTGGTACCGCTCATCGTGTAGGTGGGTGATGTACTTGTGGATGCTGGGTAGGTGGTGAGTTCGACTTTCTTTGGACCTCCGTACAGGCGGACGTCGTTCGAAGTAATTGTGGGCGTGGACATCGTGTTTTTGCAGCGAACAGTCATGTCGATGTCGGGAATGGTGTTTGTTGAACTGAAGGTGTTGGTATGAATGAGTGTGCTGCCGTGCAGTGCTTCGGTTCCGCCTTGAGGCGTCTTGTACCAGAAGCAAGTTTGAGATTGGCTGCCACTGATAACATTTCCATAGGTGTCGTACGAGTAGGCGAAAAGTGCGGGGCACGAAACCGAGGTGTCGGAACCATTCAGGGTGGCACTTGCAACGTCAGTTGTAGAAGTTGAATACGTAGGCACCTGTGCGAGGGTTGCGGCATCAACCGTGCTGATCATGAATTTGGATGCTGTTGCGAGTGCATTGACCGACACGGAGGCTGTTGCGGAAAGGGTTGTTGCACACGTGCCCGTTATGGTGATCGATTGTTGGCCAGCAGCTTTCAGGTTAACTGATGCTCCCGGGACGGTTGTTGCCGTGGCGTTGTCGAAACCGGTGTTCGTCCAGCTGAACGTTGGAGCATCGTTGTTGGCGGAGGTGTTGCCACCCGTCATTGAAAAGTCGGTACAGCCCTTCAAGCTTTGGTTCCCGCTCGCATCGTAGCCTGTAACTGTGGGAGTGAATGCTGTGCCAGCAGTTTGTGAGGCAATCGGCAAGACATCCAGGCTGGTTGCGTCACCCGCAGTCACGTCAAATGAAATACTGTTTGAAGCCACTCCACGCACTGAAACCGAAACGCTCACCGCCGTTGCCGCCTTTGTCAGGCTCAGCTTGACGGGGGCAGTGGTGAAGGCGTTTGTCGCGGCATCAGCCGCACCACAAAAGCCGGTTGTGAAGTTGCAAGCCGGCGACGCAGGAATAACGTTGCTTGCCCCCGGCCAGATTGATTTGGTTGCGGTTGTGGTGAAGGTCAGCGCTTCGGCGTTGAGTGTATAGTCTGCAGAATTCGCATCTTGTTCAACATTGTTTGCCCTGGTGAACAGCTTGATTCTGTGCACAGCGAGGTTGTTGTTGCCTGCGTTCAGCAGTGTCCCATTGGCGCTGATGTTTGCTGTCGCATCGGACGCAGCCATTCGCAGTTCAACACGCGAGATACCGCCTTGTACGGCAGGTGTTGTTCCAGAACTGATTGCGGTTCCACCGGTGCCATGCGTGCATCCAAGTGTACCGTCGAGATAGGTTGAACTTGAAAGTGTTGCCACCCGCGAAGCCGCAATGGTTCCGGGTGCATTCCCGGAAACGGGTGTGTACGTCCATGTGCAGGTCTTGGTGGCATCGGTGATCAGGTTGCCTTTGCTGTCGCGGAAATAGGCATAGACAGGATCGCAGGCAACACCGTTTCCGCTGGCTGTCGTGTGTTTGCATGAAATTGTGCTCGTTGCAGTTCCTGCCTGAACGTCTGCACTTGTGCTGACACTGTTCGAGAGCAGTTTGATGCTTGCAAGTGCACCTTCGGTCACCCGAACGGTGTGGGTCCGTGTCTGCGATGCACAGAGGTTGAATGTGAGCGTGAAGCCTGTGTTGCTAACCATTGGAATAGAGCTGCTTGCAAGCGAAAAGACACCTGTTGATGTTTTGCTGATTGCTCCAAAAGATGCAGTGCTTGCGTTTGGTGATGCCGTGCCGCTTGGCGCCGTGAGTGTCACAGCATCATCGCAGGTCGGGTTCTTGTAGGCATCCAGGAAGTTCAGGTTACCCGAAAAGGTGGCATCCGCTGCAACTGTTGAGGGCAGGGTTGTGGTGAATTCTCCCACAGTGGGATTGGGTGTCACGACAATCGTTGTCAACTTTGTCGGGTCGGTGTTGCTGCTGGCAACACCCGTGACGCTGCTGACACCGTGCACGTTCAACGATAGGGTACGTGCAGTTGAATCGGCCCTGCGGAATGTAAAGGTGTGTGTTGTTGAGCACACTCCGCTGCTGAAGTTGCATGTCGTGCTGGGTGTGGAGGTGAACGAAGTTCCGTCGCGGCCAATGAGTGCTGTTGTGCTGAAGTTGATTGGTATTGAGTTGACCGAGTATGGCATCGTTTGCTGCGCACCATTGTTGTAACCCTTGAGCGTGATGTTCTGCACGCGGAAGTCGCTGCCTGCGACGACCTCAGACGCATCCGGCATGGTGGCTTCAATGCTGTTGAAGCCTCCGAAAAGACGAATCCCGGTGACGGTGCTGCCTGATGTGTCTTCCACCGACGCTGCATGGTTGCAGCTGAGCTTTGAGTCGAGTGCTGACGCTGTCGTGACTTTGATAGATGCAGAACCGGCAGCATCGCTGCTCCAATGTTCAGCCGTGTTGCTGGAAATTCTGGTGAGTGTCCACGAGCTGCAGGTGGCTCCTGGCACATTGTTGCCATAATAATCGTAGAACCATGCATACACTTGTCCGCAATCGGCACCACCGTTGGCAGTCAGGCTGCACATGCTCATTGCTTCCGTGTTTGTCTTTGAAGCTGTTGTGCTTGCGTTCAGATAGTGTTTTGCCGGCGTTCCCGGGTTGACCTTGAAGTTGATTGTCTTTGTGATTCCGCAGGTGGTGAAGTCGATGTTGAATCCGGTCGTGCTCAAACCCGTCAACTTCATGGTGCGGAGCTGGTAGGCGCCAAGGCCAGCACGTGAGCTGGTGCCTGCAATGTGGCCGGCAGTGCCGTTTCCGTTGTTGGGTATGTTGGTGGTGGTGTAGTTTGTCGTTGGGGCTGCGCTGCAATCGCCGCCACTGTTGGTCTTGTCGGTTGGGTTGTTGAACGCATCGCGGATGGAGAAGTTGATTCCAAAGTCCTCGCCTGCATTCACGGTGTTGTTGGCTTTTGCAACGTTCGAAGAATCCAGAACCGTGGCAGTGGAGGTTGCTGAATTCGCGGATCCGGGAGCGATGTCGAAAGCAGTCGAGGTTTTTGATTTTCCACGTGCCGTGACGGTGAACGTGCGACCAGTTTCGACTTTTGTAAAGTTCAACTGGAAGCTGTTTGCGGGTGACACACTTGCCGTCAGGCAAACGCCCGAAGTGTTGTAGTTGCAGGTCAACAGGGGAGTGATGACATCCCTTGTGGTGCCAACGGCCGATGGCGTTGCGGTTGAGTCGAGAGAGATTTGATCGTTCTGGGGGCCTTCGGGAAGTGCAGCGAGGCTGTATACCCCTGCGGTTGTATAGCTTGGTCCTTTGAGTGTGACGGAATTGATGGTGACGCTGTTTTCTCCAGCAACCACGGCATCAAGGGAAGTGTTTGTGAAGTCGATCGAGTGCACACCACCATAAAGGTGGATTGAATGATTCTTTGGCGAGGAGGTGGTGGCAGCATCGCCCACACACTTGAGGTCGCCGTCCATGAAGTCGGTGCTCGAGACGATCACCGAGCCTCCGCTTGTGGCACTCAGGCTGACTTTGTTGTGATCTGAAACTTCGGCTGTTGTGCGTTTTGTGTAGGTCCACGTCGGGCAGGAATCGGTTCGTGCATTGCCATATGCGTCGTAGGTGTAAAGATTGACTACCCCACACCCCACGCCAGGGCCTGTTGACGCCAAGGCACATCGCTCGTGCTCTACACTTGGTGTGGTGTTGCCGGCTGGGGCAGTGGTTGACCTCGATACAATGGATTTTGCCCACGCGCCTGGCGTCACCCTGATGGTGTGGGTCCGTGTCTGCGAACAAACATTGAAAGTGAGCGTGAAGCCTGCGCCGCTGACCATTGGAATCGAGCTGCCTGCAAGCGAGAAGACACCTGTTGATGTTTTGCTGATTGTTCCAAAACTTGCGGTGCTTGCGTTGGGAGATGTCGTACCACCCGGAGGAGTGAGCGTCACTGCTGCATCGCATGTTGGGTTCTTGTAGGCATCAAGGAAGTTCAGGTTACCCGAAAAGGTGGCATCCGCTTCAACTGTTGCCGGCAGGGTTGTGGTGAATTCTCCCACGGTGGGATTGGGTGTCACGACAAGCGTTGTCAGCCTCGTGGGGTCTGTGTTGCTGCTGGCAACACCCGTGACGCTGCTGACACCATGCACATTGAGCGTCAGCGATTGTGCCGTCGCATCAGCCCTGCGGAATGCGAATGTGTACGTCGACGGGCAAATTCCGCTGCTGAAGTTGCACGTCGTGCTGGGTGTTGTCGTGAATGTAGTTCCGTCGCGTCCGATGAGTGCGGTCGTGCCGAAGTTGATCGGAATTGAGCTGGCCGTGTAAGGCATCGTTTGTTGCGTACCATTGTTGTAACCTTTGAGCGTGATGTTCTGCACGCGGAAGTCGTTGCCCGCGACGATCGCAGACGCATCCGGCATGGTGGCTTCAATGCTGTTGAAGCCGCCGAAAAGGCGAATTCCCAACGTTCCATCTTCCACCGAACCTGCGCGGGTACAGGTCAGTGTTGAATCGAGCGCAGATGCAGTTATGACCTTGATGGATGCTGAACCTGCGGTATTGCTGCCACCCCAATGATCAGCGGTGTTGATGGAATTTCTGGTCAGCGTCCATGAACTGCAGGTGGCACCTGGAACATTGTTGCCGTAGGCATCATAGAACCATGCGTAAACCATTCCACAATCCGCGCCGCCGTTGGCTGTCAGGTTGCACATGGTCATCACGTCCGAGTTTGTTTTTGAAGCTGTCGTGCCAGAGTTCAAGTAATGTTTTGCCGGCGTGCCCGGATTGACCTTGAAATTGATTGTCTTCGCGATGCCGCAGATTGTGAAGTCAACATCGAATCCGGTCGTGCTCAAGCCGGTCAACTTCATGGTGCGGAGCTGGTAATCGCCAAGGCCGGCACGTGAGCTGGTGCCTGCAATGTGGCCGGCAGTGGCGTTTCCGTTGTTGGGTATGTTGGTGGTGGTATAGGTTGTCGTCGGGGCTGCGCTGCAATCGCCGCCGGTGTTGGTTTTGTCAGTGAGGTTGTTGAACGCATCGCGGATGGAGAAGTTGATTCCAAAGTCTTCGCCTGCATTCACGGTGTTGTTGGCTTTGGCAACGTTCGAAGAATCAAGAACCGTGGCAGTGGAGGTTGCTGAGTTCGCAGATCCGGGAGCGATGTCGAAAGCAGTCGAGGTTTTTGATTTTCCACGTGCCGTGACAGTGAACGTGCGACCAGTTTCGACTTTTGTGAAGTTCAAATGGAAGCTGTTCGCGGGAGTTGTGTCTGCAGCTTTGCACATGCCAATGTCGGCCCCGGTGCTTGTGTAGTTGCACGTCAGCAGGGCTGTGGCGACAGCTGACGTTGTTCCCACGGGAGACGGTGTTGCAGTCGAGCTGAGCGAGATTTGATCCGCTTGCGGGCCTGCTGGAACGGTTTCCAGACTGTATGCCCCTGCGGCCGTATAACTTGGTCCTTTGAGTGTGACGGAATTGATGGTGACGCTGTTGAGTCCGGCGACCACAGCCGCAACCGAGGTGTGATCAACTGTAATAGAATGCACACCGCCGTACAGGTGAATTGAATGATTTTTTGCAGGAACGGAGTTGTCGGCGCTGCCAACGCACTTGAGGTCGCCGTCCATGAAGTCGGTGCTCGAGACGATCACCGATCGACCGTTTGTGGCACTGAGGCTGACTTTGTTGTGATCTGAAACTTCGGCTGTTGTGCGTTTTGTGTAGGTCCACGTCGGGCAGGAATCGGTTCGTGCATTGCCGTATGCGTCGTAGGTGTAAAGATTGACGGCACCGCACGTTGCTCCTGGTCCTGACGAGGCCAAAGCGCAACGCTCGTGCTCTTCAATTGGTGTAGTGTTACCGGCTGGCGCAGTGGTTGCCCTCGATACAATGGATTTTGCCCACGCACCTGCCGTCACGTTGAAAGTGATGGCTTTTGCGACGCCGCAGGTGGTGAATGTGACTGCGTAGTCGCCAATGCCCTTGAGTCGCATGTTGCGAATTCGATAATCGCCAACTCCCGCACGGGTGTTGTCTGCTCCGGCTGAGGGAGTCACAGAACCTGCAGATGTGTCTCCAGCCGCGGGGATGGTTCCTGTAAAGGTTGTTGCCCGTGAGGTTGCGTCGGCATCGCAGTTGCCTCCTGCTTGGGTTTTATCTGTCATGTTTCCGAATTGGTCCCTGATGGCAAAGTTGATTCCAAACGTGTCATCGGCAGTGAAGGCATTGTTGGCTTTCGGATTGTCGGTGGAGTTCAACAGCGTGTAGCCAGACTGGTTGGTGTCTGCGTTGCCACCCAGAATGTTGAATGTCGGCGCCGTGTAGGTCAGGCCTCTGGCTGTGACGGTGAACGAACGCCCTGATTCAGCCCTGGTGAAATTGAGCGTCAGGCTATTTGTTGGAATGGTGTTTGCCGGGACGCAACTTCCCGCATTAAAAGTGCATGTGAATGACGATGTTACGACCGCGGCCGTTGTGCCAACTGTCGCAGCACTTGCGGTGGTTGTCATGCTGACAGGGTCGTTGGTCATGGTGTCGGAAATTGTGCCAATTCCGGACCATGCGCCCGCACCGGTGTAGGTTGGGCCCTGCAAGTTCACGGAAGTGATTGAAACGTTACCCGCACCCGCGGTCAAATTTGTACTTGCTGCAGGTGCACCTGCCACGCTGATTGATTTTGCACCACCGTAGATTTTGATTTTGTGGTTTTTAGTCGAAGTGGGGTCTGCTGCGTTGCCAACGCAACGCAATTCGCCGTCAATGAAAGCGGTGCTCGTCACCCGTGTAGACGAGGTTCCACCTGCTGGGCTGACCACCACTGCCGTTTCGTCCGAAAGCTCGTCGGCGTTTCTTCCTGCCGTGACCTTCGTGTATTCCCACGTTGTACAGGTTGCGGCAGGTGGATTGGGATTTCCGAACTGATCGTAGAAGTAGGCATTGATTCCGGGGCAAACAACTCCTGCACCTGTTCCCGCCAATGGGCAGCGCACCAGAGACACCGTTTGGTCTGTGTTTCCTGCAGGCGCTGTGGTGTTGGTCGTCACAATCGTCTTGGCCCATCCGCCCGGACTGACTGTCATGGTCACTGGGAAAGTCAGGTTGCAGGGTTTGAAGGTGAGCGTGTTTGCACCCGCACCTGTGAGCTTGATTCCCCGCACCCGATAGACCCCAAGTGACGGATTCGTGTTGCTCGTGGGAGCATTGTAGCCAGAATTCAATACGGTTGTTTGTTCGACAGTCGTTGCATCACTGCAGTCGGCATCGCTGCCTGTCAAAATGTCAGTCAGGTTGCCAAACTGGTCGCGAACAGAGAAATCAACTCCAAACAGCTCGTCGGCAGCGACGTTGTTGTTGGGTTTTGCATCGCCACCCGCGTTCACGACCGTATAGCCTGATCGATCCTGGTTTGCGCGGCCAGCCACAACGTTGATGCTTGGCGAAATGAAGGTTTTTCCGCGAGCCTTGACCTCAAATCTGACATCCGCCTGTATTTTGGTGAGATTGAGTGTGAATGCCGTGGTGGGCGTCGATGTTGCGCAAATGCCGGAGTTGTTGAAGTCGCATGAAAATGCAGGGTTCACCGGAGTGGTTGTTGTTCCGACTGATGCGGCTGTTGTATTTGAGGTCATGGCGATGGGTTCGCCGTTGATGGGGCCTGGGAGATTCGCCAAAGAATAGGCCCCGTTTGAATCGTATGCGGGTCCTTTGAATTGCACGTTTGTGATTGTGAAATTGCTTTGCGCCGCCACCAGGTTTGCCGGGATGGTCGGATGGGTTGCAACGATGCTGTGAACACCGCCATACAGGTGGATGCTGTGGTTTCTTGGATCTGTCGCAGCAAACTGACACGTCAGGTCGCCATCAATAAAGTCGGTGCTGCGCAGCTGCGTTTGAATGCTGTTGGTGGTGCTCGTCAGTGTTGCCCTGTTTTCATCCGAGATCGCCGTGGTGTCTGGTGAACGCTTGGTGTAGACCCACGAAGGGCAAGTGATTCCAGTGAGCTGGTTGTCGAACTGGTCGAAGAAATAGGCATTGACAGGCAGGCACGATACACCCGGGTCTGAAGAGTTGAGTGAGCATCTTTCCCTCACGATCGTGACTGCCGCAGAGGTTGGGTTGTTTGGCACCGCGGTTGAGGTTGATACGCGGGTGTAAGCGTGGGATCCTGTATCCACCTTCACCGAAAGGGTTGTCGAGCGGTCGCACATGTTGAAAGTGAGGACGTGGGTTCCCATCTTTTTTATGGTCAGGCCTGTCACTGCACCCAACGTAAAATTGTGTGCGATTTCATAAACACCGGTTGCGGATTTGGAGAATTGTCTTCCCGCCTTGGTCAGCTCAGAGTTCAAGTCGTTGAGCCCTGTGCCAGTCAGATCGTTGTTTGTAAAAGTACATTCTGTTGTAGTGCCGTTTTTGAAACTCGTTGCGTTGTTGAATTCATCGAATGCCCGAATACGCGCACCCACAGACTGGCCTGCATTCATGGCACTCGTCGCAGTTACAAGAGTATTGTCGGACCGGAAAATTTCTGCTTCGAGCCGGTT
This sequence comes from Pseudomonadota bacterium, assembly GCA_039799985.1. GTDB lineage: Bacteria > Bdellovibrionota_B > Oligoflexia > Silvanigrellales > Silvanigrellaceae > RFOM01. Next base: position 21,182 of record JBDLRR010000066.1, read on the forward strand.
TGCACCGGCGGGTGTGACGGTGAGTCCTGGCAGATTGACCGTGACTCCCCGAAGAGTCAGCGAGATCACCCGCGCCGACTCAACAACCCTCAGGCTCATGGTCGCTGTAGCCGTTGTGGGCGTGCAATTTCCTGTGTTGTTGAAAGTGCAGTTTGTGGCTGTTGACGTTGCGATGGGCAACGTCGCACTGGTCAGTGTTCCGCTGGTGGTGCCAAAGGAAATTGTCTCATTGTTTCCGCTCGCAAAATCCGTTTTCGCAAAATCAGCCGATTCGGTCAGGGTTCCGTTGATGTTGGTTCCGGCAAGTTCCGGCTTTCTCATCTTTGCCGCCACACCTGTAATAACAAGATTATTGGTAGCGGCTGTGGCGCTTGTTGCTGCGTTCGCTCCGCCAAAAGAGTGGGTGGCAGTGATAGACGTCAGGCCACCATAAACAAGGGCGATTCCTTCTACTCCCGCCGACGCGGT
>JBDLRR010000067.1:0-17338 GCA_039799985.1 Pseudomonadota bacterium
AATCTCGCGCCGACGTTCATTGATGTTCTTGACCATAGAGTTCAACACAGACATTCCAGAAATAGTCAGAATGACCAGACTGACGAGATTTCGAAATGTGGTGAACAGGCTCATCGTTCTCTTATAGACACGTGCAAGAATGTGTTCCCGCCAGTCGATGGCGCGAATCTCGAGACCTGCCTGTTGAACCGCGCTTGTGAACGACTTGATGAACTGGGGGAACATTTTCTTGTCTTTCAGGCGCAACCTGATGTGCGAAATGTCTTGGGTGTCAAACAATTCCTGGGCGCGACCCAGGTCCATCATCAAGTACCAGGAATCGATTCCACGCAAACCAACGCCGCCCAGTGCGCCGACCGACAAGTTGGTTGCATTGACCTGGCCTGCCGCGGTTGTGACATTGAGTTGAATTTTGTCCCTGTCGCATTTGAGGGGGCGTTCGCGGGATTCGTAGCCTCCCACCTGGGTCAGGATTTGTTCCTTCTTGACGGGCGCACAGCCAAAGGTGTCGCCAATGTTTTGCCCAAGCATGACGTGTTCACTCGACAGAATGTCCAGTGGTTTTCCTGCCCGGACGTTCCATGGCCAGGATGGAAGGCGCATCTGCAGGCCCGCCTGGAGGTCGTAACCGAATCCCCAAAAAATCGAGCTTGTCTTACCGTTGTTGGCCATTCCACTGATGATGAGAAGAGGGACGTGGGAATCGACCATTCCCGACTGAACAAAAAATGAGTTGAGAAAGTCCTGTTCGGTCTTGCTGATTTTGGAATCTTCAAAGTCAATGGGCTTCCCGTTGCGTGTCTTTTCAATTAGCACGTCCCCGAACATGCTTCTGTTGCGGTAATTGTCTTCGTAAAGGTCCTCAATCACGGAAATATAGCCATTGAACAATGTGAGCGCGGCAAACCCGATGGCAACAGAAAGAATACTGCCCGTTGAGTGGCGCCAGTTGCGGATGATGTTTTTGAATCCCATCTTCAGCGTTTGCATGCGGTACTGTCCTTTGCTTACGATGAATGAGAATAGAGAAGCTTGACCACTTCCTTTTTGCTCGTCCTGACCGATGTGATCCAGCCAGACAGTGTCGAAAGGCCAACGAGCATCAGACCCAACCAAAGGCAATGGAAAGGGTCTATGACCAGATTCAACTGCACTTGTGTCGAAACTCCGGGAACTTCAAAAAAGAAATTTCCGGCATTGACGATAGCGCTCATCAAGGCGGCAATCAGCAACCCCACAGGCAGACAAATCAGGGCGAGGATTTGTCCCTCGAGCGCAAAGACCTGGGTGATTTGATTCTGCTTGAAGCCCAGGGCGCGCAAGGTGCCGATTTCGCGCGAGCGCTCAATCACACTCATTGTCATGGCGTCTGTCACAGTCAAGCCGACGATTCCAACCGCCAGGGCAAGAAAAAATGCGCTCATGACATAAATCAGATTCATGAACCCCGCATAGAACGGATTGACCGAAAGTTCACGGTAGTGATGCACTTCCAGAGCAAGTCCAGCCTTCTTGAGTGCTGCGTCGAGCTTGTCGGCTGCGAGTTCCGGTATGGCATCCCAAGGTAAAAAGATAACCATGTTTGTCACACCGTCGGTTTCGAACAGCTTTTGCAGGTCCTGAAGAGGAATCATTGCCGCAGACTCTTCGAGGAGCTCGAGGCCGCTTGAGTAGTGTCCAACGATATCTGCGTCAATTGCAGAGAAGTCGTTCTTGAAGGTTCTTGCGGCAAGTTGAACGTTGGTGTCTTGGTCGATGACTTCATGAACATTGTCACTGCTGCAATCGAGTGACGTGACGTTGGCTGACGTATTCTCGCTGGTCTGAACTCTCCGGATTTTGCTCTTTCCAAGATTACGAGCAACCTTTTCTGTAATGGCAACAGGAACGATGTCTTTGTGCTGCCAAAGACCACTTCCCTTGCGCGCTGCAATCAGCTCAGGGGCAAACGCAAGCACCGCAGGATGAGTTGAGAGTTTCTGTTCAATCGCCGGTTCAACCCCCCTGATTTTAACTGGCCAGGTCTTGCAACCATTTCCGATGAGTGTGAATCCCTCAAGGGTAGCTCCGATCGCTTCAGCTTCGGGAAAGATCTCGCTGGCTATGCTGCGAAGCTTTTCTTGTTCCGATGGTGGAATTGTGAATTTTTGCGGAAACAAAAGGTGCTTCTCAACACCATCTGGCTTGTAGACTGAAAGGCTGCCAGTCTGATTGACATAAACGGAGGTGGCTCGGAAGAATTTTTCAATACGTGTGACAAAGCCACTGAGCAGCACCAGCCCTGCATATCCAAGGATGATGGCGCTCGCAGTCGCCGCGTTTCTGCGTCTGTTGCGGCCTAGATTTCGAACCGCAAACGACAATTGGCTCCAAAACATCTTTATTTCCCTGAATATCTTCTTGAGCTTAACAGGGAATCGTCACTTTGAGTGGAAAAATCTGCCGGGCTGCGCGCGTGGGTGACGGCGGTAGGGTTTCACCTGCTGCGACAAATGCTCGGCATTTTGGCAATCATCTTCCCCCTTGTTTTTAAAATAATTTCGTAGTCTTGAAGGTGGAGGAACATTCCTTTGACCTGCCGTGAGCAGACACATGCCCGCAACCGTGCCTTTATTGGTGCGTGTTTTATGCAGTTGCTGATGTTGGAGCCAGCGATTGCAGCGGATTTTGATCCTTTTGCAACGGAGCAATTGCCCGAGGGGCAAAAGCTTGCCACGCCTCAAAAGGCAACAGACAACAAGAGTGCGCCACTAAATACGGGTTCTTCGGCCGAAAATCCGGTTTCCTCGGACCCAAATACAAGTCCAATGAAACTTCCAGAGAAAAACCCTCAGGTTCAACCTTCACCTGCGCCTTTAAAAACACCACAAAAAAGCAATGCAGAAAAAGAAAAGGTGACTAAAAAAGCGGCTCCTGTTGTGATGAAGCCGAAGGCTGTTCCTCCGCCCTCAACTGGCCCCTTCAAACTCGACGTGGGCATGGAAAATATCAACACAGTCAATATCAACAAAGCATCGTTCAACACCGCTGAGTACACAGATGACCGGTTCCTTTTGCCGTTCGCAGAGCTCTCGACGCTCCTGCGCAGTCAATTGAAGTTGACGTCAGGCAGGGCTTTTTTGATTTCGGCGAGGCCCTTTTTTGAAGTCAGGCACGGTCAATCATTTTTGAAGTCTGGTCAGCGACGCCCTGCAACCGAATTTACGCCTGAACTTGGCGAGACTTTCGCCACAGTCAATTTCTCAAACCGTTTTGGATTGACTGTTGGACAAGAAAACTTTCAGTGGGGTGGTTCCGAATTTGCAAGTCCCTCAAACTGGATTTGGCGCGCAAGTGAGCTGGCTGAAACAATCTCGCGCTCGCCCCAGGCAAAGGTCAAAACCCGTCAGACAGCACGTTTGAATTTCAGTGTTGGGCAATCTTTCACGCTCGTGACAATAGGCGAATATGAACCTCAAAAAAGAGCTCTGCCGTCGACGTACGAAGGCCGTCGCTTTTTGTTGAAGCCCGAGTTCTCATGGAATGCCGGGAGTGATTTCTTCGGAATTGTTGTTGGTGGCGCCGAAAGGCAGAGATTCCCATTCATTGGGGAATACTTTTCGTTGGGTATTGGCGACTCGCTGAGTGTCTATTTGGATGCAGGACACATGAAGGGTTCAGATATCCTGGTGCCTGAGGAGATTGTCGTTCAAGACAACGGTATCAAAGTTTCGGCACCCTTGTTCCAGCAGTCGCGTCTTGCCAGTGACAATATCTATCATGAACTGTTGCTGGGACTGAAGTACACCTTCGACATGGGCGCTGAGTTCAAATTGGAAGCTTACTCCAACAGTTCCGGATATTCGCAGGCCGAATTGCGTCTGGTTGAGCAGATGTACAAAACGGACAGCGTTTTTTTTCCACTATTTTTTGCACCTGGTGTTGAATCCCGGGCGCAAAAGGGATTGTTTGTTTCTGCTCGGCAAAGCAACTTCGGAAGCAAAAAAAACTGGACGCTGTTGGCACGTTATTGGAAACCGATTCTGGACTCATCCGGAGGTGGTTTTCTTTACGCTGAGAACGGCTTCAACGACAACTTGATTCTTTATCTTGCAGCCGGAGGATTTCACGGTCCGCTGGTTTCGGAATCTTCACTTCCACAACGCTTCGTCATTTCATTGGGGCAAAAATATGTTTGGTGACAAACCTCTCGTGGAACTGCACGGTGTCCACAAGTCTTATCAGTTCGGAAAAACTCTCACGCCTGCGCTTCGAGGGATCGACCTCAAGTTGTGGCCCGGAGATTTCACGGCGATCGTGGGTGCATCGGGTTCGGGTAAAAGTACACTTTTGAATATGGTCGGATGTATCGATCTTCCGGATTCGGGCGAGGTCGTGATTCAAGGCCGCTCGGTGCTGAGCCTCAGCGATGATGAGAAGAGTGCGCTGCGCAATCAAAAGATTGGATTCATTTTCCAAACGTTCAATCTGATTCCAGTGCTGACCGTCTTCGACAACATTGAGCTTCCACTGACAATTCAAAAGTCATTGTCCAAGCACGTTCGTCATCAGCGGGTGATGGAAGCGCTGGAAAGAGTGGGGTTGATCGAGTTTGCTCATCATCTTCCGGACCAGTTGTCTGGCGGCCAGCGACAAAGGGTTGCCATCGCCCGAGCATTGGTCACCAAGCCCAGTATTGTTTTGGCAGACGAACCCACAGCAAATCTGGATTCGGTTACAGCTCACATGATTATCGATTTGATGTTGAAGATAAATGAAACGACACAGGTGACTTTTTTGTTTTCAACCCATGACGAGAAATTGATGAAACGGGTGAGAAACATCCTTCGCATTCAAGATGGGAGACTTGTTGAAAGCGAAAAGTCTGCCGCAGGTGCTGCATGAATAATTCAATAGAGGGGGTTGCTTTGAAGAGGTCAGTGTTGAGCTTTCCATTAAAGGAATTCTTTTATGCCGCCATGACTTGTTCAGTGTTGAGTGGAAATACTGCACTTGCTTCAAGTCCAGCAACAAATTCTGGACCGGTGTCGGTTGATGAATTGATGAAAGCTTCAGATCGCTATCGGGGTGGACTGGCTGTTGGAGTCACCTGGAATATTCGGATTGATTCGGTTGAAGATGGGGAATCCACCACATCCGAATACAGCGTGCGTGCGAAGGGGGTCAATGCCCTTGCTGAATGTTACAAGCCGGCGCGTTGCAAGGGCGAGATCGTTTTGTTCAACAACAGGAATCTTTGGTTCATCAAACCCGGAGTCAAAAAACCAGTGGCCATTGCAGCACGCCAGCGCCTGAGCGGCCAAGCTGCCAACGGCGATATTGCCTCAACCAATTACGCGCGCGACTACAGTGCCAGTTTTGAGCGGGAAGAGGTTGTGGGTGGAGTTCCGGCCGTGGTTCTTTTGCTTCAGGCCAAAGACAAAAACGTAACCTATGACAAAATACGTTATTGGATCGCCAAGACTACAAAACTGGCAATGAAGGCCGACTTTCTGACGTTGCAGGGTGAGATCTTCAAGAGTGCGACATTCGAGTACAAAAATTCACTCAACAGCGGCGGCAAGAAAATTCCGTTTGTGAGTGGAATGAAGATTGTCGACGCCGCGTTTGCCAATAACGTTACGAATATAACTTACGAGTCGCCGCGGGAAGAGGCCCACGACGACTCGATTTTCAATATCAACAATGTGAGACGCTGAACGGGGCTCAGAAGACGAGCGAGAGTTCAGGAGCCCAGATGAGTGATTCATCTTCGCTCGACAGAGCGCGCTCATAGGGTGTGTCGAGATCAGGAACGTCTTTGAGCGCCTGTGCAATAGCCTGGGCAACGCTCATCTTGTGCGAGAGTTGAGCCGCATGAACAGCACGATCGCGGTTGACGATTCCTGAAGAGCTGACCTTGTCGGCAAGCCATTCGCGTTTGTCGACGGTGGCAAGGATGATCCTCTTGAGGTCATGAACGCTCAGATCAGGATTTTCATCTTTAACGGCTGCAGCAACTTGCGACACATAAGGTGCTGCTTGGCTTGTACCGCTCAGGACCAATTCGCCCCCGCCTGGCATCGTCGAAAGAATTCCAACGCCTGGTGCGGCAACGTCGACCATTTGTCGTCCAAAATTCGAGAAACTCGCGATTTTGGTGCGTCCTTGGGTGGCTGCGACAGTGATTGTGTTTGCCGCACGCGCGTTCGCAGGCGAGGCAGGAAAGAGATCATTGTCAGAACCGTCGTTGCCCGCCGCCATAACCAACAGCGTGTTGGGTGCCAGCGAGGCCCACTTCGTGGCATTCTCGGCGAACTTGCCAACCAGGAAAGAAGCATATTTTGTGACTTCTTCTTCAGTTGGTTCGCGACCGAAAAGTGCTTTCAACAGAGGCTTGACGATATTGCCCGCAGCCGCGGTGCTGACTCCCAAAGAGTAGTTTGCCACGTCGGTTTTCTTGTCATTCAAATAGAGCGCGACCTTGACGAACTGTGCACTTTGCAGCTCAGCAAGTTTCGAAAGACCCGCCTTGATTCCGGCATCGCGAACCACCGGCCATACCGTATCCCAGACCTTCGCCAGAAAGCGGCGCGCGGCCTTTGCGTTGTCGCCCATGCCGTAGACGCTGTCGGGAGCCAAAGGGTTTTCGGTTGGTATCAGTTTGAGGCCGATGAGTTGTGCATCGATATTTTTGCGCGCGCTGATACCCGCAACGTGGGTTCCGTGGACAAAGTTGCCGAACACAGCAAGCTTTTTGAGGAAATCTTTGTTTTGCAGACTGTCTTTCAACCAAGCCTTATCTTCATCGGTCGCGGTGCCTTCAAGAAGCTTCTTTTGGATTTCAAAGAATTTGGAGGTTTCTGGTGGAAAGGTGTTGAGGTACTTCGGATCCAAGAGGATCCCGTTGTTTTCGACGAAGTTCCAACCATGAATGTCGTCCACATATCCATCTTGCTCGTCGTCGAGATTGTTGGCCGGGATTTCGCCCGGGTTGGTCCAGGTGCGTTGAGCGAGACTCGGATGCTTGATGTCCAATCCGGAATCAACAACCCCGATATTCGCTGCCTGTGCGCTCCATTGAACAGAACCGATGGCGAGGGCGAGTGCGAGTGGCAAAACTCTCATGACAACTCCCAATTAAGATGAATGACTGGAACTCTGGACTGCGGACTTTATCAGCATTGAACAGGATGGCAAGCCCCGGATAAATCGAGTGGAATTCATTCTAAATGACTGTTTTAACTGATATAATACAAATAAATTATCACTTTTAATAAGCCTAGCCGAAACACTGCCATGATTAAAAACATGGGAGAAACACGCGCATGGACTTGCTGAAAAATCCCATTGCGAGGCTGTTGTTCAACCGAAATTCGGGCCGCCATTTGCCCCTTGAAAACAACCCGCGCAGTGAGGGCGGATATTTTCTGATTGTGTTCGCAATCCTCTCATTCGTTTTGGTCGTTGGTTATCTGGTTGGCCATCGCATGCCCAATGTTGAGAAGGTCGAATTTTCATATTTCGTCGAAGATGTGGATCAGGAAATATCTGCGCAAGATGCGCTTGCAAAATTGAATCGCGGCGAATTTAAAAAATACAGTGCCAGCAAAGAGGTTCTTGATTTGGGTTACATGCGCGAGGGAGTCTGGGTATTGATGAAGTTCAGCAATCGCCCCGAATCCGCAGCTTCGCGCTACGTTCTGCAGCTTCGCCACACTTACATCAATGGTTCCTTCACACCGTTGGATGCAGCCGAGAAGTTCGATGCACAGGACTCATTTCGACTTGGCAAAACAATCACCTTCACCGACACGATACTTCCGCGTTCTCAAGGGTTAAATGATATTCGACACGTCTCGTTTCCGGTTGAAGTTCAGCCAGGCAATGATTTTTATGCCTTGGTTCGATTGCGAGCCCACGTCATGAGTGTGCCTTTCATGCTTTTGGCGGAGCGAGAATTTCTGGGTTCCATTGTCAGCGAGATGGTCATCATTTCTTCTTTCTTCGGTGGTTTGATGCTGCTGGCACTTTACAATCTGATGGTGGGGTTGGCCCGGCGTGAAAAAGAATTTTTGTTCTATGGAGCCTATATTTTTTGCATGAGCATGATGATCGCCGCGATCAATGGCAGTGGTCATATGTTTATCTGGCCAGATGTTTTGTGGATGCATTATAACTCTGCAAATATCTTTATAAATCTGGTTTGCCTTTCCTACGTGGGGTTCACCCTCTCTGTTTTCAAAGAAGCGCGGCCCGTTGGCCTTGAAAAAATGCTTTGGAATGCACTCTTCGTGATGTGCCTCGTTGGACTTGTTCTCCAGGTGGTCGAGGGAGGCTTTTTTGCTTCAATTGAAGCTAATCTCGCGGGCTTGGCTGCAACTTGTTTTTCCTTGGTTCGTGCATGGAGAGTGCGGCCAATTTACGGCCGTATTGCGAACCTTTTCTTGATTTCGGAATGCATGCTTGCTCTTGGGGCATTTGTTTATTGCATCAAAATGTTCGGGTGGTTGCCGTCGACACCATTCACGCTCAACATTGTGACCGTGGCTGCAACGCTGGAAGGTATTTTGCTTTCCTTTGTGCTCTCGGAAAAAATGCGAAGGACCATGAACGAGAAGGAAACTGCGCTCAGGAATCTTGCAGCTGCTCAACAGCACCTCGAAGCGAGCGTGCGCGACAAGACATTGGCTATTGCTGCGCGATATACCTCGCACGAGGTTTTGAATCCCGTCTTTGCAATTCGCCTGAAGGCCGAGAGGATCCGCGACGAAATTTTGTCTGCGTCTGAAAATCAAGATGTGAGTAAATTTTCAATTTCACAGCAGGTGCTGCAGAAGATCAACGAAATCTTTCGTTTGTTGGATTCCATCATTCACACCATTCGTGCGATCAAGACTTTGTCCAACGATGGACTCAGGGAAAAAGTGGTTGCAGTGGAGTTGCGATCAGCTTGTGAGGATGCGTTGCAACTACTTGAAGCCAAGTCGTTTCATTTATCCTGCAAGGTGACAATCGAAATCAGCCCAGATTCAGTGGTTGATGCCAGACGCAGTGATGTCGTTCAGGTTCTGATGAACTTGCTGTCGAATTCACTGGATGCAGTGGCGGGTCAGGATGACCAGTGGATACGAATCACAAGTCGCTGGATTGAGAATCCCGGAGCAGACGGTGGTTCAATCGAAGTGAGCGTGATCGACAGTGGTCCTGGGCCCCATCAGGACATTCGGAACAAACTTTTTGATGCCGAGATTTCAACGAAGGAAGTTGAGGTCGGCATGGGATTGGGTTTGGCATTTTGTCAAAAACTGGTCAGTCGCAACAACGGAGTGATTGGCTACGACAACATCAACAAGCACACAAGGTTCTTCTTTATGCTTCCTGCATGTGCCGTTGTGAAAGGCCCCAATGCCGACGAAATTCGCAAAGAGAGTTGATGTGCCTGTCTGTTGTCAGTGACCTCGTGTGACAAAGTTCCAATAAAGCCGCGGCAAGACGTGTGCGTTGTACCACCAGAGCGACCTGCGTGGTTGAAAGGGGTTTCCCGGAAAGGTGGGAAGCAAACGTCCATCATATCCGATTTCTGTATTCATCGCTTCACCGACAGAGGTGAAAATTGGACAGGAAGAATAACCGTTGTATTGTTTCGGCAGTGGAAGTTTTCCTCCTTTTTTGATGAGGAAATGAATATTTTCCGCGACAACGATCGCTTGCGCTCGGGCCGCCGTGGATGATTTGATGTTCGGTAGGCCTGCCACATCTCCAAGTCCAAAGATATTTTGCCAGCGCACATGTTGAAGTGTGAGAGGGTCAACTTCCAACCAGCCTGCGAAAAATCCGTCGGCATGATGCAGACCGGAGTCAGCGACGAACCGTGGTGGTTGGGCAGCTGGAGTGATGTGTGCAAAGTCATAGTGGATACTTTTGATATTGCGTTCTGCTGCGGCGCTGCTGGATGGTTGCAGCAGCACTTCCCGGTTGCGTTGATTGATGCCAACAACTTCGTGTTCGAACAAAATATCAATTCCTCGTTGCTGAACAAGCGCATTTATCGTTTGCCGATAGCCTTCAATTCCGAAAAGTGTCGAAAAAGGCGTGATAAAGATGAGGCGGGAAACATCACGCACGCCAGAGCGTCTCAGGCTGTCTTCCACGAGAAAAAGCATTTTCAATGGGGCGCTCGGGCATTTGATGGGAGTGGACGGAGTTGAAAAAACCATCGTTCCACCCAAGAAATCCTTGGTCAGAATGGCGCATTTGTTCAAGTTCGAAGAATCATAAACAGAACACAACGGGTGCGTTCGGTCGTTGATTGCATTGCTCAGACCCACAATTGAATCGAAGTTCGAGACAAGACCAGGAGCAACAATCAGTAGACGATAAGTCGCCTTCTCGCCTCCGCTGAGGGAAATTTGATTGTTTTCGGGATCAACTGTTGCAACACTGTCGCGTATCCAGTGGCATCCTTTTGGAATGACCTGACTCATGGGCCGCTGAATCTGCTGCGCATCTGCATGCCCAGTGGCGAAAAGCGTGAACAGCGGCTGATAGTGATGGGTGCCGGATGGTTCAATGATTCCGATGCTCAGTTTTGGCAAATGTTTTTTGAGCCGTGCCGCAGAGCATATCCCTCCGGTACCTCCACCTATGATGATGACATCGAAGTTCATGGTTGCTCACCCGCCAGTTCGTTGTCGAGTTTTTCCTCGTTTGCAAGGAGGATCGGAGAAACGGTTCATCTTATTCAGTGGTTAAGTATTGTCTGGTTATTTCCTGTATTTAGAGCGTGGCGGATTTGGTGCCGGCATTGAACAATGCAATCATGGAAATGTCGTAAGACAAGTTGCCCCAATCAGGAACACTCGCCGCCACCACTCGACTGCTGTCGGGTTTTGAAAGCAATTGTTCAGCCTCGATGACGAGATTCGCCGCATGCAGTGAATTTCTCAAACGGTCGAAAAATGAATTTGTCGATAAATTCAGCTCTCCAAGACGCTTGAGGATGTTTTCTGTCACGAAAAATAGACCACTGCCGGGGGGGAGTTGGGTTTGATTGAAGACACTCCAATCATAGGTTCCGGAAAGCGTGAGAGGCTTGTGATGAACCACTTTCGACAGATTGAGCAGATCGTTCGAATGTCCAAAGGCAAACGGCACCGGCAAGCCAGCACAATGCCATTTGGCAGTTCCTTGCTTTTGAGAAAATTCGCCAACAGCAAACGATAATTCGTCTTCGTGAGTCAGCAGGTGAGACAAGCTGTCGATGCACTGCGAAAAAAATTGTACAAAATCATTGAATGACGTCAGGGCCGAAGTGTGTTCGAAAAATCTGAGTTGAGCAGCCAGGGCAGAGACAAATGCAATCGAACGTGATGACGATGATTCGCCATCAACATTCGCTACCTTTTTGAAGAAAACAAAGCGCAGCAGATCGAGCGAAGAATTCTGTGAAAGAAAGATATGCTCAGTTGCATCAAGGCTGCTCGGCAAACTGAAGGCACGCATCGACTGGGCAAACAGAAAAGGTGATTGCACCTGATAGATGGCACCTCCCAGGCGGCCTGCAATCTGCTTTTCTGCTTGTCTTTCCCATTGTTCTTTCTTGAGCAAGTGGTCTTCGCGCATGATCAGCACCTGACTCAGCACGTGGCTGAAGGTGTCGCAGATGCTGTTGACCGCTTGTTGAAGTGTGGGAAGCAGGGAGGGATCTTCCTTGTGATAAACCAGTATTTCGATGGCATGTTTGTGCAATTCGAAGGGAACGATCACATGGGTGCGAAAGAGGTCTTCGCGTGAAGTTTCCACCGGTCGGGTTTGGCTCGGCATCAAAATTCGGTTTTGCAGTCTGTAAAATGAATCAAGTTTGAAACTTGTATCAGGTAACCACAAATGCGAAACGCTGACGTCGATGTGAAAGTGGGCAGCCACAGGTTGCAAAGGCGCAAGGCCCTGGCAGATGGCATCAGATGCGTGACGCGACACAGCATCAAAGTTCATTGATGGTGAAATCTGCGACAAATGACGCGCTATTGCTGCCATCGACTTGAACCATTGCTCAAGATTGACGCTGACTTGTTTTTCGCGGGGCTTGTTCAACAAGTCGTTTAACAGTGTTTTCATCGTTGATTCATTCCGTCGAATTTGCACGTTGAAAGCTGCCAATTTGTGAATTTTTTATTCTCGTTGAGCCGAAGACGATTCAGGTTGAGCCGTGTCTGTTTCAGCGCGGATTTCAGCCCAGGTTGTGTCGATGGTTTCAGCCGCGGTACCCAAGTCCTTGAAGAGTTCAAGCCGTGCTTCGACTTCTTTTGTTGGATAAATGGACGTGTTGTTGAGTTCTGTTTCAGGCAAAAGCTTGCGCGCAGGTTCATTGGTCGTCGCATAGTGGATCGACAGCGCGATTCTTTTGTTGATTTCGGGTGTCATGACAAAATTGATGAATTCGGCTGCAAGTTCGGGATTTGGTGCGTCTTTGGGAATGGCCAGATTGTCGACCCACAAGGTCGCTCCATCTTCGGGAATCACATACTTCAATTCAGGATTGGACGCTTGCATTCTGATCACGTCACCACTGTAGGCTTGTGCAATCCAAAGATCGCCCGATGCCAGAAGATCCTTATAACTCATGGTGTCGAATCTGCTGATGAGCGGCTTGAGTCCAGCCAGCTTTTGCTTCGCCTGGCTCAATTCCTCAGGCGCAACCGAGTTGAGAGAATGACCGGAAGCCTTGAGCGCGGCGCCAATCACTTCACGCGGGTCGTCAAGCAGACTGATGCGTTTGTTTGCTGGTTGAACGACGGTGGTATCAAAGAATTCCTTCCAGGATTTGGGAGGATTGCTGATTTTCTTTGAATTGTAGGCGAAACCTGTGGTGCCCCACATGTATGGAACGGTAAATTCCAGTGTCGGATCATATTCCACTTTTTGAAACCGTTCCGTGAGATTGGCAAGGTTCGGAATTTTGGCCTTCGGAAGTTTGAGCAACAAGTTGTCCTGCAGCATGCTTGCAATCATATAATCCGATGGAACGATAAGGTCGAAGCCTCCTCCACCCGCTTTGAGCTTTGAGATCATCACCTCATTCGACGGGAAGTTTTCCTCGACCACCCGCACGTTGTGCTTGGCCTCAAATTCCTTGATGACTTCTTTGTCGATGTAGTCTGTCCAGACGTAGAGGTGCAGGGTTTTGCTAGAGTTGTTTGCGGATTGCTTCAGACGGCCAAAGCCAATCACGAGACCAGTGACAGCAAGGACAGCCGAACCGGCCAGTATTATTTTTTTCATGTCTTCAACCTTTCTCAGTTTCGCTTTTTCCACGACCACTTCGGCTCAGGTAAAGACCCAAACCGAAAAACAACAATGCCAGAACGAGCAACAAGGATGATACCACGTTGATTTCTGGTGTCATCGCTCGACGGCCCTGAAGTGACCAGATGTAAAGTGGGAGGGTTTTGAGAGAACTTCCGCCGGTGGACAGAAAGTAGCTCACGTAAAAATCATCAAGAGAAACGGCAAATGAAATGCAAGCCGCCGCCGCCAACCCAGGCGCGATTTGGGGAATCATGATGCGACTGAAAACACTCCAACTGCTTGCTCCGAGGTCTCGTGCCGCAAACTCCTGCACTACATCATAGCTTTTGAAGCGAGTCCGCAGCACAAGTGCAGCGTAGCCCAAGGCGAGGGTGGCATGGCCAATCACAATCGAGTGGATTGAATCCATGGAAAGCCCAATTCCCGAGATTCCTGGTTTTATGAATCTGACCAAAAGAACAAGCAGGCCAATGGCGATGACGATTTCAGGAATGAAAAGCGGGAGGCTGACCAAAGAATCTGCTGCGCGGGTGACACGATTGCTGGCAATGCGATGAGCCCACCATGCATAAAGAAAGCCCAGACAAACGGCAATGGTCGTGCTCAATGTGGCCACCATCAGACTGTTGAACAAAGCTGTGAGCATGTCGGTGTTTGTCAGCGTTATGGCATACCAACGAAGCGAAAACCCTTCCCATCGCAATGCAAATGTTCCGCCGTTGAAGCCAAAAACAAACAAACAAAAAACCGGGAAATAGAGCGCCAACAGAGTCAAAACACTCCAGCTGCGGAGTGCATTTTTTCTCAGTGAACTTGGAAAGGTGACCACGACTCGCCTTTTCCTCCATTGCTGCTGCGTGCGAGGATTCGCATGGCAATAGCCAAAACGCCCACGGCGCACACGAGCAAACAGAGGCTCAGTGCAGCTCCGAAGGGCCAATTTGGCCGAATGCTTCCCAGAAATTGACTTTCAATTTGTGTTCCCAGAGTCGCGACAAGGCCACCACCAATCATCTTGGGTATGAGGTATTCTCCAAGCATCGGAACAAATACAAAAACAAAGCTTGCAACAATCCCTGGAAGGATCTCGGGCATGATGATGAGCCACCAGCGTTGCCAAGCAGAGGCACCCAGGTCGATTGCCGCTTCGAGTTGAGTGTTGTCCAGCCTTTCGAAAACTGTGTAGAGCGGCAGAAACATAAAAGGCAGATAACCGTAGATGAGACTCAGAAAAACGCCGGCCTGGGTGCTTGCAAGCGGGATGCCAAGCCCGATGATGTCTAGAAATTGGGTGATCATTCCTTCAGGCCTGACAAGAACAAACCAGGCGTAAATTCGAACAACAAAATTGAGTCCGAGCGGGATCGAAAGCAATGCCAGCCAGATTTTGCGCTTTTGCCTGGGCAGACGCGCGACATACCAAGTGACTGGCACTGCAATCAGCAAGACAGTCAGTGATGCCGCAAATGAAAAGGCGACACTCGAAGAGATGATACCCGAAAAGGGAGGCGAAAGTGCGCGCTCGAATTGCCGTAAGCCCAAGCGATTGTCATCCGAAATCTGGCTTCCTTGTTGCAGACTCAGGCCGACCAACCACAGAAAAGGCATCAACACGAAAAGGAGCATCCAGATTTTTGCCGGAAGTCCAGACCATTTCATGTTTCGAGACTTCCAGGATAAAACGGCAAGTCGATGGCATGAACGTTCAAGCCAACTTCGATTCCGGTTTCCAATGGTGTGTGTCCTGCAGCAGGAAGATCCACGGTGACAATCGATGTCGAGTCGCTCAGCAATTGTAAATGATACCGGACTTGCGGACCAAGGTATTGGCGCAGCACCACTGCGCCCATGAGCAGATCACTTGGTGCGTCGGGAGCGCCTGAAACGCTAAATTGTTCGGGCCTGACCAATATTTCGCCCAAAATTCCAGGACCCGCGCCGTCGGACGCTTTTGTTTCCCCTGTTGGCATGGAACGGATGATGAATTCGGCTCCGCTCGACACACAGCGAGCCAAGGTTGAAGAAAGTGTCTTGGCTGCAATGAAATTTGCCGTTCCGATAAACTGTGCAACAAATCGACTTGCAGGTTCTCTGTAAAGAACCTCAGGAACAGCGACTTGTTCCAGGACGCCTTGGTTGAGAATCGCGATCCGATCAGACATTGCAAATGCTTCTTCCTGATCGTGGGTCACATAAATAAACGTCATGCCAAGTTGGCGTTGCAAAGTCTTGAGTTCGACCTGCATTTGCTTTCGGAGCTGCAAATCGAGTGCTCCCAGCGGTTCGTCCAAGAGCACCAGTTTGGGTCTGGGTGCAATGGCCCGGGCAAGAGCAATGCGCTGTTGTTGTCCGCCCGACAATTCGGTGATCCGTCGGTTGGCAAAAGACGACATGCGAACCTGTTCAAGAGCAACTCCCGCCCTGCTGCGGATTTCACTTTCTGCCAGCTTCTGCATGCGCATGCCAAATGCGACATTTTCGAAGACATTCATATGCGGAAACAAAGCATAATTTTGAAAGACGAGATTGAGGTCCCGCTTCTGGGCGGGAACTGTCGTGATGCGCTGACCCTTCCAGAAGAGTTCACCGTCGGATGGATTCAGGAAGCCGGAGATGATCTTCAGGAGAGTGGTTTTACCGCAACCCGAGGGACCGAGGAGTGAAAAGAACTCGCCTTCGCCGACTGTGAAATTAACCTTTCGCAGAACGTCACGCCCGTTGAGGGCCATTGAAACATCCTGAACCGTCAGCAGAGCGTCGTTCATCTTCGGAGCATCACCTCGCACGGTATGAGTTGAACTGTTCGAACTGGATTCAGAATCTATACACCAATCTGAGCCCTGCGCCGAGTGTCGTCTGCTTGGTGACAGACTGCATGTAGGGCTGCAACGCGTCGAGGATCTGACTGAGGTCGTTTTCAGAGAATGTTTCGGGAACGACTGAGTTGTCACGGCTGAAGTCGATATCACTGCGGCCGGCGTTGGCCAAAGGTGCCAAAATGTGTCCAAGCACGTCGAGGGCCAGCGTATCCGAGAATGCGATCCTGTAGCCTCCGCCAACCGAGATTCCGGCTGCAAGACCCCATCCTGAAAAGCTGAGCGATTCGTTGGCAGGTGTCAGATACGAAGCATCGATTTTTGTGATGCGCAGTCCTGGTGCAAAGGTCAGGAAAAGATCCTGCCAAACAGGAAGACTGTATTCGGGCAAAAATAACGAAACGTCCAGCAATGATGCGTTTTGAGCCGTCAGTTTGCCTGCGTACTGGCTTTCTTTTGCTGCGGTTGTGAAGCTGGTTTTGAGGGAGAGGGTAGACACTGAAGCTCGCGCTGCCATGGTTGAGTGACCGACCGGAACGCCAAAGCCTATGGCAAAGTAAGGCCTGAGGAGGGGGGTGTGCAGACCGGATGACAGGCTGAGTTCATGGAGGTTTGCGAAATTGTCTGCCCGGGCATGCCAACCCACAGCTGCCGTCAGCACAGCTGCCGAAAACAGAATGGCTTTACGAAACAAAGAGCTTTCCAAAGTGCACCCTTGCGAATGGTAAACGTTTTTTTGTCGCCGGCACAAACATTATAGACCAGTTGTTTATCATAAAAAAACAGCGGGTTGCTGATACCGGTGGATTGCATTTTATGGCAAGCGGTGTTAGTTCGGCGGTCGAAGGAGATACCGCCCATGACAATGTATGAAACCCGTGATTTTCGTCGAGGCCTGAAAATTGAACTGAACAACGACCCATGGGTGATTGTTGATTTCCAGCATGTCAATCCAGGCAAGGGTGCCGCCTTCACCCGCACGAAAATGAGAAATCTGCGCACGGGTCAGGTTCTCGAGCAAAACATCAAGAGTGGCGACAAGGTTGCCAAGCCTGACACCGAAGAACGCAACATGCAGTATCTGTATCGTGATTCTGAAGGCTATCACTTCATGGATCAGCAGAACTACGAACAAATCTCGCTGACCGAAGAGTACGTCGCCGACACCAAGTACTACCTTCTTGAGAACTCTGTGTTGACGGTTCTCTATTATCAAGGAAAGCCGATTGCTT
>JBDLRR010000068.1:0-8752 GCA_039799985.1 Pseudomonadota bacterium
TGCTGGCCAAGTACCGAACCATTTTCGTGACAAATCTCACCCTTCACAATTCTTGATGGATCAGCATGTTTCTCGATAAATGCGGCGTAATCATTGTTGGGAATAAAACAGATCTCCATGCTTTCTTTTTTGCGGGCATTGACCAATCCAAAACGTTCAGCATGTGCACGCACTTCAGACTTGGTCATTGCGCCCAGTGGAAACACAATCCGGCTCAGGCGTTCCTGGGTCATTGAATACAAAAAGTAGCTCTGATCCTTTTGTGCATCTACACCCTTCAACAAACGGTATTCGTCGCTTTCCGAACAATAATCAATCCGTGCATAGTGGCCGGTCGCAACCGCATCACAGCCCAATCTCACGGCTCGTTCGAGCAAATGATCGAACTTCAAAAATGTATTGCAAGCAACGCATGGATTGGGTGTTCTTCCGCGAAGGTACTCCGTTGTGAAGTAATCGACGACGTTCGTTTGGAAATCATCTTGGTAATCCATGACGTAAAATGGAATACCAATTTTATCGGCAACCTCACGAGCGTCGGCAACATCATCGTGGCTGCAACAGCTGTCGAATTTTGCGCCGGGATCGCAACTCGACTCGTTCCTGGAATAATCCCAAAGTTGCATGGTGACACCAATCACCTCATGACCCTGCTCTTTGAGCAGGGCTGCGGCGACACTGCTGTCGACTCCTCCCGACATGGCAACCAGAATTCTTTTGCGTTGTTTGGTCATTGCTTGAATGCCTGAATGATCTCAAAGTTCGTCAGAAATAGGTTCAATTTCGTGTTCGCCGTGTCCGTGTTTGCGAAACAATTCGTCCGCTTGTTGTTCCAGAGAACGATTGCGCACGAAACCACGAATATAAAAATCGACACCTTCACAGGAGTGTTTGCCCCATGCCAGAGGAACAAATACGTCACGGCCATCGGAGAGATATTCCTGCCAATAGACGTCAATATAATCCAACATCAGAGAGGCAAGTTCGTCGGCTGTTGGATTGGCTTGTCCCTGCTCATCTCCTTCGTTGCGCACGTGCAGCAATTCGATGGGATAAAAAACCGACTTGTCGGTTCTTTCGAGAGTGACCTTGATTTGCACCTGCTGTGCGTCATAGCCGGACTCGACAATGAAACGTTCATTTTCCAGCAAGGAGCCATATTTGGTGTTCAGGAGCGAACTGATTTTTGAGACTTCCAGCTCGTTCCAGACCGGAGTCAAATTCTCTGGATTTTTATATGCAAGCTTCAGCATTCAATCCTCCCGACCCGACGAACCAACCAATCGACTCGAATGTCTCCAAAAATCCCTTGTTCTTTCAACCTCTTCGAGCCTCTCGTATGGTTTGACCGTAGTTGAACCACGGGTCGTTGCGTTCTCCTCCATCAATATGATCGGAAAAACGGGCAAACGATTAAGCGTTGAATCCAAAATATGTTGAACCGCCGGGTCAATATGGGATGCCAATTGCTGCATCCATTTTCTGACTTCCAGGTGGCGACCTTGACTCTGAAGTTGCAAAACAGACAAGCGAACAGTTTCGCCATCTGACAATTGAACAACAAAATCACTGCCTATTTTTGTCTTTATTTTTTCATTATTATCAATGGTATAAACAAGCATTTGCAATGCATCCATTGCCAAATCCTGAAGTGTTTGCCAGCCCAACTGAAACAATGCTTCAGGACCAACAGCTGTCATGGCAGCAGAAGCCTCAGCCACGTTGCGGATCGATTCCTGCGTCTCAGAAACCGAAAATGTCTTGTTAAATTCGTACATTTCGGGTGTCTTGAGAAGTTTTTCAAGGCCCACATTCAAACAGCCTCGAACTGCTACGACAATCCTGGAGAGTTCGGATGATTCATTCACGACTCCCATTGCCGCTGCAAGAGTGTTGATGCATCTCGCCATCCGGACCTTGTAATCCATGGCGCGTTCAAGATTGTTCTCTGAAAGCCAGGCAATCGTCTGGTCAATGAGCAACGCGGATTCGGTTTGCTGTAGACGTTGCTTGAGAGAACGCACCTTTTGAGCTTCGAGATTAAGCAATATTTGATGTGTGCGTTTTGCCAGCTTGTCGACAAACAAATCCATCACATCTTCGTCTTGCAGAAGAATTTCGGAATGAGGTGCGCTCGTACCAACCAACCTGACAAGTTCAGCAGTACCCAGTTGCTGCTCAATTTCCTGGGCGAGTTCTTCGCTGTCGATCTTTTGCACGCATTCGAAAATGCGCTCATGAAGTTCAGATGGCACAGGTGTCATCTCGCTGGTTTCGCCAGCCGACACGGTCGAATATCTTTTCGGTTCTGTGGCAACAGCAACCCGGATCATGTCGACAAGTTGTTTGTTGGTCTTCGGCTTCAGCAAATGACGAGCTTCGTCTGGCGACAAAAACCCCTGCTCTTCAAGTCGTCCATCACGCCAGTGGCGAGCTTCTTCGATTGATTCCTCACGGACCAGAATTGCAGCGTGAGCCAAAACAGATTGGGCAAGTCGTACGTCCTGTTTGTAAAGAGAATGGACGAACTGGTGGAAAACCTCGAAATCCGAATCGTCGCTCGTCTTCATCTTGAGACCGAAACGATTATCCGGCGTGATCCAATATTCGTCAGCAAGTTCTTCTTGATTGCGATTCAAACCCACCGGAATGATCTCACACGCTGCGGTCATACAACCAACAATCAGACCTTCGTCCAATTCGACAATTCGTTGCGCTGCAAATTCGGGTGAAATTTCATTCCACCATTTGATCCACTGGATGAATCTCTCTGCGGATGGATAATCTCCGAATCCAGACGATTGTTCTTTGCTATGGGGATTCGTCCAAAGATCATAATCGAGCACCCGGACCAGTGCTTCGCCACGAACCCACTCAATCACCTCGAGTGAATCTTCGACGCCATGATTCATGATGCTGCGATAGAGCAAATGCGTGGGCAATGATTGCACAAGATAAGGAAGTTCGCGTTGCGCGATAAGCCAATCGACATCAATTGTCGCCATGGAAACCGATTGACCAGCGTCCGCATCCGCTTTCCAGGCTTGCGTTTTGAATCCCACCGACTCGATGGCATTCAACTCCCGCTCCATGCGCTCGCCAACCATCGGCCAAAGCCTCTCGTTTGTCTGCGGATTTGCGGACGATGTTGATGCGGTCGGAAGATCGTTGTGCTCAGCCATGCTTTTACCATCCGTGTTTGGCGGAATTGCCCATGCGTTCAGGCCACTTGAGGCAATGGCCCGGGCGGACCATAGCCGTCAAAAATCCAACATGGCAACAGGTTTTTGTCTGTAGGGGTGAGAAATGTCCGAAAGTCTTGCGCGCTGCGACCGATACCATATCAATCGATGGAGAGGCATTGGGTGACTAGATTGATGTCCACGAAATCAGTGAAAAAAAAGGAACCAGTAGGGGGTCAGAGCGAAACCTCCCTGGAAGTGACCTTTTGGGGCGTGCGAGGAACCCTACCCTCGGCAGGTACCCGCTTCTCAGAATTTGGCGGAAACACATCCTGCGTCGAAGTATCATGTTCAAACAATACAGACGACGGCTCGACGACTTCCATCATTCTTGATGCCGGAACGGGAATTGTTCCCTACGGCGACAAGGCACTGGCCGCTGGCCAGCGGACCTTTCACATTCTTCTGAGTCACTACCACTATGACCACATCATGGGGTTGACACGTTTTCTTCCGTTGTTTCGGCCGGATGTCAAAATACACTTCTACGGCCAGGCCAAAGGCGGGATGGAACTCCACACAATTATAGAGAAAATCTTTTCCTTCCCATTTTTTCCTGTGGAATACAGGCATCTGCCATCCAGAAACAATCTGTTCTTTCATCCGGTTGTGCCTGGTTCCCCGTTTGAAGTCGGGTCCATGGTTGTGATTGCCCACGACCTTCACCATCCACAGCAGGCGATTGCCTATCGGGTTTGGGATCACGATCTGCGGGTCAGTGTCGTCTATGCCACCGACCACGAGCATGGAACGGACGCAGATTTGTCTTTGGCAGCATTTTCCAGAAACACGAATCTTTTCCTGTTCGACACGACGTACACAGATGAGGTTTACCAGAACGGACGTGTCGGTTGGGGTCACTCGACCGCCCGGCGTGGAGCCGAGATTGCTGCCATGGCAGAGGTCCGTTCGTTTGGATTGTTCCATCACGACCCGGATGCCACTGACCAGGACCTGAGAAGCAAACTGCTTCCTGAAGCTTTGGCTCATTTCCCGTCGTCATTCCTTTGCAGGGAAAGTGAATCGATTGTCCTCAACTCTTTGGCAGCCGAAGATCATCTGCCGATGGCGGTTGGCGGGGGAACTCCGATTCGGCGAACCCTTTTGAGCAAGCGCCGTAAAATCAGCGGTTGACCCTGCCGCAAGTTTATGGGAATCCCCTCCTTTGACTTGATAGACTAGATGTCGGGGAACCCTGCGATTTGACTCTCGAACAAGACCGCTCAAAGCACAAAACAAGTGAAAATTCCTCGCGCCATTCGAGCGCCCGCGGGCAAGATCGGTTGTCTGTCAAACACCCCGTTGCTCTATCCCAGCGACCCTCTTGGTTGTCCAAGTCCCCTCACCAGCTCAATTTTGTCTTTTTTGATCTCGAAACGACCGGCGGTAACCCATCGAACAGCGAAGTTATCGAAATTGCGGCCATCAAGGTCCGTGAAGGCAAAGAAGTCGGAAGATATCAGACCCTGGTCAACCCCAGACGGCACATTCCTCGTCCGGTGCGCGAAATCACCGGTATCGACCAAAGCATGGTTCGGGATGCTCCGGTTATCGAAGACGTGATCGACGAACTCTTGCAGTTCATCCGTGACAGTGTCCTCGTATCGCATGGAGTGTTGAACGATTTTTCGTTCATTGCACATTATGCACGTAAATTGCGAGCGACTGAGCTTCCGAATTTTTATGTTTGCACACACCTTCTTGTTTCAAACTTCCTGCCGAATATTCCGGTGAAAAGTTTGTCAGGTGTCGCAAATTATTTTGGCTTACCGGTCGGCAACGCCCATCGCGCCATGGCCGATGCTGAAATGACCCGAGATGTTTTTTGGGAAATTCAAAAAGTCTGCGAAAAAAATGGTTTCAAATCGGTTGAAGATCTTCTGAAAATCCAGGCAGACAACCAAACACTCAACCGCCTGGGCCCGGGCCTGCTTTCGCATCATGTGGAAAAAGCACCCAGCACTCCAGGTTTGCTTTATCTGTTCAACTCTTCTCGCGAAGTGACTTACATGTCGGCAACGCCGAACATGCGCAAATCGCTGATGAACGTGACTGAACTGAGCGACGAGCGAGACTTCAATCGACTTCTTGTCGATGTCACCGATTTTAAATTCGAACGTACGGCACATTTTCTTGCAGCACTTTTGCAGGAAAAGCGAGAACTGAAAAAACTGGAACTTTCAGTTGACCCAAGAAAATTTGAAGGACGTGCCGACAATACCATCCAGATTCTTCTGCCAGAGGACCTCCTGCAATACTGGGAGGAAAATCCGACCGCACTTCCTTTCTCGCATCCTGTGAGACAACACCGTGTGCATGCGGGTGGATTTCTCTTGGGCGACGGAAACTCCGAAAGCCTTGAAGAAAAAGACGGCGGTGGATCCAAGGTCGGGCTGACCGATCTTGAAAGAAACCAATACGTTTATGCGCATCTTGAGAACGCGGGACGCGACGTTTTGAAGGTACCGATTCGAAAAACTCGCAGGCTCGTCAACGCCGTCAAGAACCCCAAGTACAAGCTCAACCGAATTGCTGACAGCAAGCGATCGGCGGTGCATATGGGGCATCTTGTATCGGGCACTGGTTGGTTCTTTGGCCCCGTAGAACAGCCAAAACTCATCCGAAAGAAGCTCGATGAACTTCTGATGCTCTGGCCGTTTCACGACACAACACTCCCGCTCGAACAACGAGCCGAGCTGGTAACGCATTTCATCCAGGTCCTGATTGGCCGCTATGATGAAGAAATCAAGCGCATCGTCGAACTCAAGAATTCGGTCCGGAACATCTTCAACCCGTTCAAGCGCAAACAGTTCAGCCAGACGATCGAGCTTATCAAGGCCCTGAAAACGGAAGGCTACTCTCTTCCTTCGACAGCACTTCCCAAGACCGGCATCGCTGTTCTGACCAACAACGACACCAAAGAGCTGGACGTGGCAATTGTGATTCGTGGCCGCATCCGCCAACAGCTCAGGTTGCCAATTGAGGACGCAGAAAAATTGCGTTCACAAAGATTTTTCACACGACTGATGACACCGTACCGGGATGAGTTGTTCCGAACTGACGACTGCATTGAATTCAATGAAGATATTTGCAACGACCTCGAACTATTCGCTCACTGGTTCAGCAAAAGGCGCGGCGAAGGTGAATGGGTTGATTTTGAAACTCTCGCTCCGCTGTACAACCCTCACACAACTGAATAAACTGCGGCAATACTCGTCAATGACCTGCGCTTGAATCTGCATGGTTCATTGTCTTCAGACAAGAGGATTGCCGATGTTCGGACCTGGAAATTCCCTCAAGACGCTGTTGCCAAAGAAGTCTCTTTCGCTTGCGATCATGTTGTCGCTGTTGGCAGGGGTCATTTCATCCCACGTGCAGGCCCAGGCAAACACACCCCAGCAGACAACCATCAATGCGAACACCCTCGATGCAGTGATTGTCACGATCGCAGACGAGCCGCTTCTGTTGAGTGAATTTCAACGAGCTGTAAATTTGGCGAGTCAGCATCAAACAAAGCTGAATTCCAGCGGACAGCTCGTTGGCGGCTCGATGTCACCAGCTGATGCAGAAATAATTCTCGAACAGCTCATCAACCAGAAAATTCTGGGAATCAAAACCAGAGAACTTGGACTTAACCTTGGCGAAGATGAACTCGATTCAGAGTTGAAATCATTTTTACAGCAACAGAATATCAGCGAAGAAAAATTCGCAGAACTGCTTAAAGCCGAAGGCGAGACGGTGGAATCTCACCGGGAAGAATTCGCCAAGCAAATCGAAACGCAACGGTTTATCGGCAGAGTCATTCGACCGCTTGTTTCGGTGACTGAAGATCAAATCCGCGGATATTATCTTCAGGATCGTGAAAAATCACAGCTCGTCAAACTCAGAAGTTTGATGATTGAAATTCCAGCAAGGCTTTCGAGCGACGAACTTCAAGCCAAGAAAAGAAACATTGAAGCCATCCGCAGGGACGTTGATGCAGGACGACCTTTTGTGGACTTGGTGAAAATGTATTCTGAGGACAAGGATGCTCTCAAGACCCAAGGCGACCTGCCTCCGCGTCAGCTCAGCTCACTTCCGGAAAAGTTGCAAAGCCGCCTGAAGGGAAAGAAGCCGCCCGTGGTGGTGGGTCCCATCGAAATTGGCAGTGCCGTATTTTTCTTTGAATATTTGGGTACCGAATTGGGTGATCAAAAAGAATATGAAAAGCTCAAGCCGCAACTTGAGGCCCGGCTGCTCGATGTGAAATTCCGAGAGCGCTTGGACGAGTACCTGCGCAGTGAAAGATCCAAGTTCAAAGTAAATCGCAGGGAATTCAGGATTGTTCGATAGGACAATTGCTCATTCGCCGGGGTTGCCCATCAATTGCGATTTTTGGTGAATATCTGCCACCGCTTTTTCAAGTCTGGTGGAGCTGAGCTTTCATCCACGACTTGACTCAAAGGGACGCTTTGCGGCGGAGCAGACAAGTCTTTTTCGCTGAATGCCGGGTCAATGGCTTCACTAGTGGATTCCTGTCCAGCTCCTTTGCCAGAAACACCAATCATCGACTGTGGAATCATCGAATATTCGGGTGCTCCGACGCTCTTTGATTGGGCGGACTCAGCCGAGTTTGAAGGTCCAGAAGGTGCTATTGAGCTCAACGAAGTTGGTGCCGAATTCATCGACACAGGCGCTTGTGATACACCAGATGCGGGGTAACCACCCATGCCAGAAGATGCACTGGCGGCGGAACGCCGCATCTTGGATATCATCACAAGAGATACCAATACTGCTATCGCTGCAATCAGCCAGGGCAAATAAGCTTGCGCCGACCCGATCCCCAGTGGAGCAGACTGACCCGCTGGAATAGACTTGAATTCCAACGACGTCATATAAGGATAATAGAGCTCAAGGTTGCGATCGAAATTCAACCGGTGGTCCGACAAAGTGATGCGATATCGGATTTTTTCGTCGCCCATCACCAAAATAGCCTGGCCCGCTTCAGTGCCATCGCTCTTGAACGAAACATAGTACAGAAGACCGGATTGTCCGCCTGGTAGATCCGTCAAAAGATTCTTTTGGAAAATCTGAAATCCAGTGCCTGCGCCATTGAAACGAATAAAACTCTCTTCAATTTCCTTGGCTACTGCTTCAAGAGACTCTTGAGAAAAGCTGACCGGTTTTTTAACCACAGCGACGGTGATGTTGGGATCCGCAATGACACCACCTGGCAATTTGATTCGCTCAGCCTTGCTTGATGGCTTGAGTGTGACTGCAAATCTTTGGGTGCCAACCTCGGCTATCCACTTGGGTGGGATTTTGATTTTGAATTCCTGGCCCGGCTCAAGCGATTCGAAATAATCTTTGAACACGGGCGTCTGAACTGCAGGCGGTTTGGAAAACGCATCCAATGACAGTGAAGTCACGACCAACGCAATGAATCCAAAAAGGATACATTGCAATGTTCGACCGAAATTAGACAGCATACGGGATCGCCTCGGCTTGATGTGCCAACCGGAGTGAACGCT